>SCKP01000004.1 GCA_004124405.1 Fidelibacterota bacterium
AAGTTCCGTGCTAAACAAAAACGTGACCCAGGGTCTAAGCTTGCGAAGCATGTAAAGAAGAAACCCTCAACAGGTCCGATTAGAGAAATAACAAAGGAGTAAAGAAGTAAACCAGGTGAGCTTCTCCTCTGGGCCTTCCGAAAACTCTATCCATACTAGAATTTACGACCAACTTTCAGAATTGAACCTATGCATTACTCGTCATAATGCTTCACCATAAAACATTTTATGCCAATACTTTTATGACAACACTTTTGGTTTGTCATCAGGGGAAAGTACAGCTGAAAATCCTTGTGCCGGTGGTTCAATTTCGCCCCGAGCCACTCTAATCCCTCGAGCTGCCGGTGGTTTTTTGTTTTTATAACTTTAATCTTGGTATATTACAATACCAAATAGGAAATCAAATCAATGGCAATGACATCTAAGGAGATATAATTATGAATAGAGAATTAATTATTATTATTGTATGTATTGGGATTGTTCTATTTTTTTACCTCATGCAGGATAAAGCTGCATCCCCGCAGCCGGCAACCCTGGGGGATAAATCCCCTGGTACTGCAATCATACAAGATATTGTGAAACAGGGCAACCAAACAGAAGAGCAGCTTAAACAGACTTTGGAGAAAGCCTTCACCACCAATCCAGATTCACTGTAAGGAAATAAACACTTACAATTGCCAGGAACAGTTCAAACTCTCAGCTTGGCAAGAGAGGAAAAGGCTTCTCCCCAAAACCAATATATTCTAACTGACAGTTCGATTGTTTAACCGTCTGACGGGTAAATTACCAGAAAGTTATTTCTTCCGCTTGCGCGCATTTTTCACATTAGACTCATATAACATAATCCAATCATTAGCAGACATTTTAGCAACCAGTTCTCCGATGAGATTATAGGGGATATTTTCATTTTTTTTGAAGCGAATACACGATTTACCCATATCCAGTTTAGTGGAGCAGTGTTTAGGGTATTCACTGATAAACCATTCCAGAAGTTTTGGATTGGCATAGACACCCATGTGGTAAACTGCAATAAAGTGTTTTTGGGAGGCGATGCCTAAAAATGGGAGTGGCAGCTTAGGGTCACAGTGGTAGCCATCGGGATAGAGTGAATGGGGCACCACCCAGCCCGGCATATTGTAACTCAGGACTTCTTCAAAGCCCCTATCTATATTTTGGTTTATTATATTCCGCAGTTTTGAAATAGGTTCTTTCCGATCTTCCGGTAATTGTGAAATATACTCCAGGATAGTTTCAGCCTTAAACTGCATTGATATTCTCCTATTATTTTTCCTAAATATTAAAGTTTAAATCCACCGCCGCACTTTTTTCTTGTAATCCAAATATTCATCCCCAGTTTTTAGTGAATCACATTTAAGTGTCTGTTCCATTAAAATTTTAGCCTACTGTTCATCGATATTTGGGAAAGGGACGATGGTTTTATAGTGGGCATTCCAGCCCTCTGGATTTGGGGTGGAAAAAGTGATAGGGTGAATAGTAAGGGTGTCACCTCCTTGAGCAGCAAGTAAACGAAAAATATAAAACTTCAATATTTCTATTCTACATTCAATCTTAAATCACAACTAAACCGGTGTCCAATCACTTAAACGAAATGGTTCATAAATTTCACCTCTGAGAGATTTTTGAATATCGAGAATCATGCAAATTATTTGAAGGGGGAGGTATCCATTTCGTGAAATATAATTCTGCGTATTTTCAATATGCTGAATACAGGAGTGCCAATCTGCTTCGCTATATGATTTCGACAGTTTATCAATTTTGCTCATTTTATTTTTAAAGATGATCTCATCATCAGAACCCGTGGCAGAATAGTAGAGCAGATCTCTGAAAAACAGCACAGCACAGCGGAATAGTTGTTCCATTTGGCTGATGTCTTTTGTTTTCAACCGAGCAATAGTATCAATACATTTATTCCAAATTGAGGGATCACTGCTGAAACAGGCATTCAAAAGGAGATATAATTTTTCCATTAAATCTGTGGAATTTTCTATTAATTCCTGGCTGAGTCTTACATTACCGCCGGATATTCGTACCATTACTGCCGCCTGAACTGGATCTGCGCCGGACTGCACCAGCCGTTCCTGTAATACTTGGACTGAAATAGGCGGAAAATAAACACTTTGGCAACGGGAACGAATAGTGTCCAAAATAGCGCCAGGCTGGGAAGACACCAAAATAAACAGCGTTTTTTCTGGCGGTTCTTCCAATACCTTCAATAATGAATGAGCGGCTTCTGGACTGGGAAGGCAGAGTTTTTCTGCCTGGAAGATGAGGATTATCCTCCATTCATTATTAACAGTGCTTAAAGCCAAATCATGTTTCAAATCTCGGATGGAATTGATTAATATCGTATTTGCACCTGTCAACCGAATAGGGGAATAGGGCTCATTCTCTTTTTGCTTCAACAATTCCCAATATTCCTTCAGGGTAGAATTTGTGAATGCTTTTACTATGGAATCATCGCTGGATTTTATATTTCCACGAGGCAAAGGTAAAATCAATTTTACATTTTCATGTTGAAAGGACCTTGTTTTTTTGCAGGATGGACAGCTTCCGCAAGGCTCTTTATTGGTAATTGCAGTACAGTTTAACAGTGCCGCCAACTCCAGTGCATGACCCTCTTTCCCGGCGCCTTCCGGCCCATGAAACAAAAGCGCATGGGGTAGTTTTTCTGAACTCCAGGAACGAACCAATCTGTTCCAGTTTTTATTGTTAATGAGTAAATCGGAGCTAATCATTAATGGGTTAGCCAAATTTGAGGGTTTAATTTTTGCTGATTTCCCCATACTTCAAAATGGAGTTTTTCAGGATCACCATTTTTTGTTTTCACAACTGTGGCAATGGTATCACCCTTTTGCACATATTCATTTTCATGTACCATAATATTATCAATTTGAGCATACACCGTACTGAATCCACCACCATGATCGATAATAATAATTTTACCATGACTACGTATATAGGTGATAGTACTGACAACACCATCCAATACAGATTTCACCTCTGTGCCACTTTTAGCTTGAATATCAATCCCCACATTGTCAATAACTACGCCGGTATCTGGATTTCTAATAGTCCCGAATTTTCCAATAATTTTCCCTTGAACAGGCCAGGGCAGCCTGCCTTTCATTTTGGCAAAGTTCCCAGTTGTGGCTCGGTTTTGTTCTGCTCTAATTCGTGCCAGTTCTGCTTCCCGTTTTTTCATGGATTCTTTATCAGAATAGAGTTTTTTAATGAGCGCTTCCATTTCTGAAATCACCTGAGATTTTACAGAACGGGATTTTTCCAATTTACCTTTATCCCTTTTGATAATCGCCAAAATATTTTCCCGTTCTTTTTTATCCCGTTCTAAATTAGATCCCTCCTTCCTTTTTTCATTCAGAAGGCTGGTTTTTCGGTTTCGTTCAATTACTAATTTAATTTTCTCATCTGCCAATTCTGCCAAAGTTTGTTTCATTTTCTGGCGAAGTATTTTCTCATATTCAGCCAAGACATCTAAATATTTAATTCGATATATCGCATTATTCCAATCATCAGCCAAAAGTACCGTTTCCAATATAGTGGGACGGCCATGTACATATAAATACTGCAGGCGCTGAGTGAGTTGATTTTTCAACTTTGTTAATAGCGTTTCCATTTCACGGATTTGTTTTTCAGTAGTTTGAATAAGTCCATTTATATAGCGTTCTTCTTTATTGAGGGATCGAATCAACTTTTCGGTGAGGGATATTTTGTTTTCCAAATTTAGGAGAATCTCCGTACTGGAAATAGCTTCTTTATTTTTCAGATGTAATCGTTCTTCAATATCCTTAATTTCATTCCGTAGGGACTGAAGCTCCGTTTTCCGGGAATCAATATCTTTTTGTATATCCGTAGAAGATTTTTCTCCCGCCCTGAGATAAAAGGAAAAAACTAACAGTATTGGGAAAATATATAAAGGGAAGAAGCGCGCGCGGATCAATTTTTCAAATAGGATTCGTACACTTTTTTATTGTCATGGTCATAAAGTAATAATAATTCCAGGGCATCCTTAAGGTTGAGCGCCGACAAGAGTTCAGCAATACTTTCATGATATGCTTTTAAAAAGTGAAGGGTCTCCTTATTGCTCCCCAATTTTTTATCTAAAGTAAGTAAATCTTCATGAAAGGTACTCATGGCGTTTTTAACAATTGTTATATCAACTTCTTCTGCACCGAGAGCATCCAATGCTGTAAAATAGTTAAATCGCATACTCCGGAGATATTGATTGCTTTTAATCTTCCGGGATTTTTTCCAACGGTCGTCCCAACCAGCTGACCAGTCAGAATCTTTTCCCAAATCTGAAAGTTCTATTGCTCTGTTAAAAAAGGTAGTTCCCCCCATATATTCCCACGTATCCAATTCAGTGGCAATAAACATAAACGCATAATAATCCAGGAAGGAGGCTAAAGGATCAAAAACAGTTGTGTAATACATTTTTCGCCCCCGGGAATAGGGGAATTGAATACCCTTCGCATAAAAATATTGATCCAGTTTATTGCTGAATATTGCCTGTGCATTAATACTTGTCCCTCTGCCGCCATGAGAAACGGATTCTAAAACCAGGCGAATATCGATTACCAATTCCAAATCATTGGCATCGGAAGAAAATTGAGTGTTTAATAAATAGTTTTCAATATCTTCTGCTAAAGTTATAAATAATTGCCGGTCACCTTCGCTCAATCGGCGCAAATCCAGCTCGGCATTCACTTCTATAAACTGAGACCAGCTAAATGAACCAATTAATAGAAAAAAAGCGACGCTATAATGCAAATATTTGTATTGAATCATAATCTGTAATTTAAGAATGCTTTTCATTTTTTCTCTAATTTGTTTCCTCATTTTAAAAACTTAAACACCCAAATAGAGAATTTGCTCCCCAAAATTATTTGTGGTATAGCCGAATGCTGGATTAATTGGGTTGTCTGCCATAATAGCAAATATCCATAAGCACTAAAAATGACTAAAAAAATCGGGAACAAGCCACATCTTTACACATTGGAGGTATTATAAAGAGGGAGTTATATTATTCCCTCATAAAAACAAATGTAAATGGAGGATAAATCGATGAAACTAACAAAATTGACTTTAATATGCAGCAGTTTTCTATTAATGGCTTCTCTCATTATTGCTGAAGATAAATTAATAGAAAAAGACAAATTTTTGCGTATTAACCCAAACATTACCAATGAAGTCCTTCGTGCTGAATTGGAAAATTTGGTAATAGAATTTGATGTAGAAAAACAACGAATAAGGAATTCATTTGATAAGAAGATTGAAGTCTTAAAAGAGGAAAGACGTTTAGAAATGAAATCTATGAAAAATGAATTTGGTGAAAAACGGGAAGCACTTTTTATAAAATATGGCGAAACCAGAAGAAAGACTAAACCAGCCATTAATCCAAATAAAGTAAAACGGGAAAAAGGTAAAAGGCCGCTTAGAAAATCGAAATAATCTCAGGATTAAATACCGATTGAAAAGGATGGTATCTTAAGATATCATCCTTTTTTTAATGCATTAATAAACTGAGTTACCTCCTCAAAATACATTTGGGGACTAACCCCTAAAATATTATTATGGTTGGCGTTGGGGATTGCAATTAGTTTCTTATTTTTCGACGGGCATAAATTCAGTAATTCCTTTCCCTGACTAAAGGGAATTATATGATCCTGCTCTGCATGTATAACCAGAAGGGGTCCGCTATATTTTTTAATTTTTTCGTCATTTTGAAAGCCATCTTCTTTTTTAAACCCTGCCTGCCCTGCTGTCATTCCAATCAGGTCAAATAGGGGCTTTTCTTCTGCAAATCCACTTTCTATTATGAGTCCTTCAAAATCATCAGGAAACCGGTTGACAAGTTCTAAAACCGATACAGAGCCCAATGATCTCCCCATTAGAATTAAGGAACCCAAATATTTATTTTCTTTAAGATATTTTTGTACAGAATCCAATATGATATGTGCATCTCTCATTGTGTTTTTAACATTGGGGTTTCCGTTTGAGAATCCATACCCCCTAAAATCAGCAATGATAAAATTGAAACCTCTTTGATTATATGCTGCAGCAATGTCATCATACTCCGGGCCAATTTCTCCATTTCCGTGAAAAAATAAAACATTGGGGGCAGAGGTATTAATCAAGTGAAATCTGACTCCCACCCTGATACCTTCCTCAACTTCAATAAGGTGATCATTGTCCCCCATTTGCTGAGAAGCCATGCGGGGGTGAAACAGAAATGAGTTTAAAATATTTATATCCATAGTTTGGCAGTTTATTAAAGTAGTTATTGATAATAAAATAATGAAATTCACGGGTATTAATTTTTATTAAATCATCTATTGAATTCCCAATTATTTTTTATGAATTTTTCCCATCATTCCAGATATCCATTACTTTAATATTTTGCTATAATAAATAGTTTAATAGTAGGTCAAAATAGACGGATCACCCTAATTTTTCCATGATGGACATCCTTCGTCAAATCCAACTTCTCCGTGATGAGATTAATCAACATAATACTCACTATTATGTGCAGGATAATCCGGTAGTTGCGGATATCGAATATGATCAGCTCATGCGTAAACTGGAAAAGTTGGAAATGGAAAATCCAAAACTCATTACCCCCGATTCTCCTACGCAAAGAATTGGGGCAGCACCTCTGTCTGAATTTCAATCGTTAGTTCATAGATTGCCCATGCTCTCCCTGGCAAATGCTATGAATGAAGATGAACTAATCGAATTCGATAATCAGGTAAAAAAGAGACTGGGTGTTGAGGCTGAGATTGAATATGCAGCAGAACCCAAGTTAGATGGTCTGGCAGTTGAGTTAGTGTTTGAAGAAGGGATATTTACACATGGTTCAACCCGGGGAGATGGCACCACAGGTGAAGACATAACCCAAAATTTGAAAACTATTCGTGCAATTCCGTTATCGTTATTGAAAAATGCGCCCATTCCTCATATTCTGGAGGTCCGCGGTGAGGTGTTTATCACTCATTCTGATTTCAAAAAAATGAATGAACAAAGGCTGGAAAAGGGAGAACAGCCATTTGCAAACCCGAGAAATTGTGCAGCAGGAAGTCTCCGCCAGCTTGACTCATCTATTACTGCACAACGTCCACTCAGAATTTACTGTTATGCTCCTGGTTTAATTGAGGGCGCAACATATTCCAGTCAAAAAGAATTATTAGAAACTTTTCCTAAATGGGGTCTTCCGGTAAATCCCAAAATTGAATTTGGTAAGGGGGTGAATTTTCTATTGGGATATTATGAAAAAGCGGAAAAATTCAGAACTGAATTAGAATATGATATTGACGGAGTAGTTTTCAAGGTGAATTCATTTGCCTATCAGGATGAATTGGGAGTCCGCAGCCGTTCGCCACGCTGGGCCATAGCTGGTAAATTGAAATCCCAGCAAGTTACCACTAAAATTTTGAATATCGAGGTTAGTCTGGGTCGTACTGGAGCGGTAACACCCGTTGCAAAATTGGAGCCAGTCTCCGTTGGCGGAGTGGTAGTATCCAATGCCACCCTCCATAATCAGGATGAAATTGATCGCAAGGATGTGCGCATTGGGGATACGGTTCTCATTCAACGAGCTGGAGATGTGATTCCGGAAGTGGTGAAAGTTATTTTGGAAAAGCGTCCAAAAGGATCCCTGCCATTTACTCTGCCGAATAATTGCCCGGTGTGCAGCCATGAGGTATTCCGCCCTGAAGGGGAGGTTGTGGCCCGCTGCCAGAATATGGAATGCCCAGCGCAGGTAAAAGGCAGGATTGAGCATTTTGTGTCCAAAGGCTGCATGGATATTGATGGGTTCGGCACCAAATTGGTGGATCAGCTGGTAGAGAAGAAATTGATGAAAAATGTGGCGGAGATTTATTCCCTCAATCTGGAACAGTTATCCGAATTGGAACGCATGGCAGAGAAATCAGCTCAGAATATTTTAGAATCAATCAATACATCAAAATCAACAACAATGGCTCGTTTTGTTCATGGTTTGGGAATCCGCAATGTAGGAGAGCATGCATCCAAAGTACTGGAAAAATCATTCAGCGGGAACCTTGAAAATCTAATGGACGCTGGAATAGAAGCGTTAACAGCTATTCATGAAATCGGTGGTATAATGGCAGAATCCATTGTCA
The DNA here is from genome assembly GCA_004124405.1 of Fidelibacterota bacterium. GTDB lineage: Bacteria > Fidelibacterota > Marinisomatia > SCGC-AAA003-L08 > D37C17 > D37C17. Next base: position 8,181 of record SCKP01000004.1, read on the forward strand.
ATTTTTTCCAGGACGATACTAATCAAAAGGTAATTAAGGCATGTTTGAAGGCGGGAATTCAATTTGAAGTTGTAGAGCAAATTCAGGAATCTGAATTTACAGGTAAAACATTTGTTTTCACAGGAAGTTTGGAAAAATTCAGCCGGAAAGATGCCCAGTCCATGGTAGAAAAATTAGGAGCCAGGGCCAGTGGGTCCGTCAGCAGTAAAACTGATTATGTAGTAGCCGGTCCAGGGGCAGGGTCAAAACTGGGAAAAGCCAAAGACCTTGAAATAACAATTTTAACCGAGGATGATTTTTTAGAATTGATTGGCAAATAAAAATGGAAAACAACAATAGTTCATTTTTTGATAAAGCAATTTTCAAGGAATGGTATTTCAAGAAAGGACTTGTCCTGATTGATATATTCCTTATTATTGCCCTCATTCAATACTTTATATTTGACGGCTCTTTTAATGAAATGATTTTATGGATAAAAGGATTTTTCCAATATTATTTTTAATCTTTTTCCGACAAAAAACACTATAAACACGAAATTAATTAAATAAAAAAATATGAAAGAAGTAATAATTACAAAGTATGGTGCGCCCAGTGTTTTACAGGTGCGGGAAAAACGTAACCCTAATCCACGGGAAGATGAGGTATTGGTTCGCAATCATTTTACTGGTGTCAACTTTTCGGAAATCATGGCACGCATGCGGTTGTATCCCGGAGCTCCCAAACCGCCAACAACTTTAGGTGCCGAGGCATGCGGTATTATTGAGTCGGTGGGGAAAAATGTCACCCGCCACAAACCTGGCGATAAAGTGATGTTGTTCTGTAAATACAATAGTTATTCCACTCATATCTGCAGCGATGAACAACTGGTAATTCCCCTGCCTGAAAAATTCAGCATGGAAGAAGGAGCAGCATTCCCCCTTGTTTATGTGACGGCCTATATGATGATGTTTGATTTAGGAAATTTCCGGAAAGGAGAAACCATTCTCATTCACGGCGCTGGTGGTGGTGTAGGTACGGCTGCCATTCAACTGGCTCAAGCTGTGGAAGGAAATATTATCGGTACCGCATCTCAGTGGAAACATGCAAAATTAAAAGAAATGGGCGTCCAAAACTGTATTGATTATAATTCTGAAGATGTTTACAAAAGGGTAATGGAATTTACCGGCAACCGTGGAGTAGATTTAATTATTGATCCTGTTGGTGGTAAAAATTGGAAAATCAGTTATAAATGTCTCAGCAAGATGGGGAAACTCATCATTTATGGTGACCAGAGTTTTGTAAAAGGGAAAACATTTAGTTTTATTACGACAATGAAAGAAGTTTTTTCCATGCCTAAATACAGACCTATGGACCTTATGAGTAAGAACAAAAGTATTATGGGCTATCACCTGGGCAGACTTGCTGGAGAAGAAGATAAAATTCAACGGGCTGTATTGGCCTTATCTCAACTTGTTCAGGAAGGCAAACTCTCACCAGTGATTGACAAAATATTTCCTTTTACAGAGGCAGATAAAGCTCATGAGTATATTCAAAACCGGAAAAACTTTGGGAAAGTATTAATTGATTTTAGAGAAGAATAATTATGCAAATAAAATATAGAAATGTAATTTATTCCTTGCGCTTATTTCACAAAACCCCCTACATTTTAAGTCTTGAAGAGAGTATATTCAGATATAATGGTAGTAAAAATTGATGACGACAAATTTTGTTGTTGTTGCCTTTATGGAGGAGGTGAGTTGCCAGCTTAAAAGTTTGAATAGGCTTGAAATTAAACCCCTTTTACCGATAAAGTAAAAGGGGTTTTTTTATAAATAGTTGTAAATTTTAAGAAGGATATGGAAACAGAATCAATTACTAACACCGGCTTGCTGGATCTTATTGGAAACACACCTCTCTTGGATGTAAGTTTTCTTACACCCAATTCCAACCTGTCCCTGTTTGCAAAAGCAGAATGGATGAATCCTGGTGGATCATTAAAGGATCGCCCTGTTAAACGGATGCTTACTAAAGCCATTGAATCCGGTGAACTTACTAAAGACAAAATTATTATTGATTCTTCCAGTGGAAATGCCGGAATTGCCTACTCCATGATTGGTAATGCACTGGGGTATAAGGTTGAGATTGTCATCCCCGGTAACGCCAGCCTGGAACGGAAGCAGCGCATGATAGCCCACGGTACTACCATAATTGAAACAGATCCCAGTGAAGGCTACGATGAAGCATTACGCCACGTGCATAAATTAGTAGATGCAGACCCGGACAAATATTTTCTCTGTGATCAATATGCCAATGATAATAACTGGCTATCTCATTATCATGGAACTGCAGAAGAAATCATCAGCCAGATGGATGGGGAATTTCAGTATTTTGTGGGAGGCGTGGGAACCGGCGGCGCTATAACCGGCATCGGCAGACGGTTAAAGGAGGTCTATCCCAGTATTAAAATCCATGGGGTTCGTCCGGAAGTCTGGCCGGGGATTGAAGGTTTGAAACCCTTAGGATCGCCAGAAGATATTGTGCCTGAAATTTTTGATGAGTCGGTTGTAGATGAATGGATTTATGTTACCGCAGACGAAGCCAAGCACTGGTGCAACAAAGTAGCCAAAAATGGTATATTTGTCGGGCAATCCTCCGGCTCCTATTTAGCCGCCTGTTCCAAGCTGATGGAAAAAATTGAATCCGGGAAAATTGTAACCCTTTTTAATGATTTCGGCGACCGCTATTTCAGCGCCGGACTATGGAGTTAATATGTCAGCAATAAATTTAACTCAGGAAATTATAAATCAGTTTTCAGCCCATGGAGAAGAAGACTATCCGCATGAATGCTGCGGATTTATTTTGGGCAGTTTCAAAGGCGATGAATCTTTCAGCCTGGAGTACCTGCCTGCAGCCAATACCAAGGAGGAGAACCGGGAGCGACGCTTCCTCATTGATCCCATGGCATACCAGAAAGCGGAAGATGAAGCAGATGCGAGGGATCTATCTGTTATCAGCATTGTGCATTCCCATCCGGATCATCCGGATAAGCCCTCTGATTTTGACCGGGACCATGCCTGGCCGGGATTCAGTTATATTATTATATCGGTGCAGAATGGAAAAGCTGTGAGCTACCGTTCCTGGCAATTAAATGAAGACAGAATTTTTTTTATTGAAGAAAATATTAAACTAATAAATGAGGAAAAAAAAGATGCCAAGTGAATTAAGAATCCCCTCTCCGCTGCGGCGATTTACTGATGGACAATCCAAATTAGAGGTGAATAGCAGTACTGTGGGAGAGGTTTTAAGTGAACTTTTTCAGGCCTATCCGGAGATAAAAAACCACTTAGTTGAAGAAGATGGTGGTCTGAGAAATTTTGTTAATATTTTCATTGATGGTGAAGATATCCGGCAAAAAGGCGGCATGGATGCAGAAGTAAAAGATGGTGCTGATGTGCGCATAATTCCATCCATCGCTGGTGGTGCGCCCAAATTATCTCCCGATGAATTTATCCGTTACAGCCGGCATCTATCCCTTCCCGAAGTAGGTATCGAAGGCCAGAAAAAAATCAAGGCCGCCAAAGTATTGGTGGTAGGTGCGGGTGGATTGGGCTGCCCGGTTTCGCTCTATCTGGCAGCTGCTGGTGTAGGCACTATCGGCATGGTGGACTTTGATGTGGTGGATATTTCCAATCTGCAGAGACAGATACTTTTTGGAGTGGACCAGGAAGGGAAATCCAAACTACAATCAGCCAAAGAACGATTGGAAAACCTGAATCCCCATACCAATTATATCCTCCATGAAGTGGCGCTGTCATCTGAAAATGCGCTGGAAATTATTAAAGATTACGATCTGGTAGTAGATGGCACTGATAACTTCCCCACCCGCTATCTGGTAAATGATGCCTGTGTACTTTTGGGCAAGCCCAATGTCTATGGCAGTATCTACCGTTTTGACGGACAGATATCCGTATTTAATTATGAAAACGGACCATGCTATCGCTGTTTGTATCCTTCGCCGCCGCCGCCGGGTTTGGTTCCATCCTGCGCTGAAGGTGGAGTATTGGGAGTATTGCCGGGAATTATAGGCACCCTGCAGGCTAACGAAGCCCTGAAAATGATTTTGGGAATTGGCGAGCTCATGGTAGAAAGATTTTTGTTGTTTGATGCTCTTGCTATGGAATTCAGTGAACTGAAAATTAAGAAAAATGATGACTGTGTGGTTTGCGGAAGCAACCCATCCATCACAGAGCTTATTGATTATAAACAGTTCTGCGGGATTGAATCGATTACGGAAAAGGTTGATTACAAGGAAATGGATGTAATTGAATTAAAGAAAATACTTCAAAATGGGTCAGCCCCCACCATCATTGATGTGCGGGAAGATTTTGAGCTGGAAATATCCAAAATGGAAGGTGCCATCCACATCCCCATGAATGAACTGCCCAAACGCCTGGATGAACTCAATGCAGATGAGGACTATGTAGTGATGTGCCGTACGGGTGTCCGCTCTGCCCAGATCTGTGAATTCCTGGCCAACCAGAATTTTAAATCTGTGGCCAACCTCACTGGCGGCATTAACGAATGGGCCAAACGGGTGGATGATTCATTACCGGTGTATTAAACTAAAGCCCTTTTCCCTAAATCCTTTTTTTAAAATCAAAATAACGCGTCCATAACACGGACATATAAAATTTACGTGTCCAGATAATTATATTATATGCCCTTATTGAACGAGGGCGTATTTCTTGATAATTTGCCCTTGTTTTATTCCACAATTAATTGGCTGAAAGTCGAACCGGGGAGCTGCGTTTAGATAATAAATACATTCAGCTGAAACCAATTTCAGGATTGATGGTTGGTTCACCATTAACCCAATTTGAAGTTTTAGAGTAAATCCCATTATTGAGGGTAGTAAAATATATTGGTAACATCGGATGTATTACTTCACCATTGCTATCATCCATATCAAGGTTTCGTTCAGCTACATAGGTTGTATGCATGGCATTATGTACTAAAACTGTGTACCATGGTTTATCTTTTGGAGGCTTACTCTTGGCTACATGGTTATACCATTCCTCAGTTGATTTAAAAGAATCATCAACTTTTAATATTACTCCCCTGTAATTAAATAGTTTATGTTTTATCAGCTGACCTATCTTATAATCAGGCTCTGGCATGCTCAGGCTCCTTAATAATTATTTCGGCTCATTAAATTACTATGCTGAAAGCAGAACTGGAAATTGGGGATGAGAAACCAGGCAGATCACATTTTTTCCTTTAAAAGTTTTTCTATTTTCTGCTGCAGTTTTTCATATTCACCATCCCCCTTAACATATTGTCCGCCCGGGTGTATATAGCGCACAATTCCCTTCCTGTCTAATAAAAATGAAACAGACGTCCAATTTCCCCCATTCGTTTTCAGCCACCAGTCATTCAGTGTTTTCCATTCATGGTCTATAGCTACTGGAAATTTAAAACCCAGTTTTTCAGTGTATGCTTTAATAGAATCTTTATCAAGGGGACTCTTTGATTTATGGTGATAAAAACCCAGCACCTGCAGGCCATCATTTTTATATGTTTCATGAAATTCATTTAATGCTGCTGCAGAGTTAATACAATAGGGGCATGTGGGTCCCGTCCACCATCGAATCAGGACTACCTTACCATGGAGTTCATTAAGTGTGAGCGGTTTTGAATTCAGCCAATCCGAGACCGTCCATTCTGGCGCATTTGTGTTCAGTATAATTGTTTCTTCTTTCTTTTTATGTAATTTATCATGATAGAATTGTTTTGCCTTCTGCAGCAACTCTTTACCTTGTTTTTCCATCCATTCTGTTTTTAGCACCTTATCTAATACCGTTTTGGTACTGTCTGCCTTTTGTTCCCAAACAAACTCTGCGGTATTATATTCACCGCCACATCCAACCAGCAGGATGAGCAGGATGATGGGAAACGTATGCATCTAAAATCGTCTGAATATTAACCGGGATAGTATTCTCAAAAGGTTCAATCTTAACAGGCGATTGATTTTCAGCGTTCCCACAATGCTCTTCAGGATGTGTCTTTTCCAGAAGAATAGATAGATCAGGGCAATGCCGAGTATCAGGATGGAGGTTCTAATCATTTTTCAGAACAAATCAACCAGCTTAACATACATAGGCTCCCGGGTTTTACTGTTTACTATTTCCACTGCTGTACGTCAGAGTCGGAAGCTCTTCTTATTTTTTTCATTTATTTTTTATATTTTGCCGCTTCTTCTGATCCTTCAGTTACACTGCCTTTACTGTAAGAGTGGGCACCCATTCCTGCAAGTTCTCCATCTTTTACAATTAGGTATTGATCTCTAATGGGTTGTTCATCAAAGAAACATTCTAATATTTCTCTTGTGCCTGCGGCATATCTTGCCTGGGCTGATAATGTTGTTCCTGAAGTGTGTGGAGTCATACCGTGATTAGGCATCGTTCTCCAAACGTGATCATTAGGTGCTGGCTGTGGAAACCAAACGTCTCCGGCATAGCCGCTTAATTGACCAGACTCAAGCGCTCGTGCTATGGCTTCTCTGTTACAGATTTTACCCCTGGCAGTATTCACAATGTAAGCGCCAGGTTTCATTTTGCTGATTAATTCATCATTAAAAAGATCTTCTGTTTCAGGGTGTAATGGACAACTTATGTTAACCACATCACAAACTTTCACCAATGATTCTACTGAATCATGAAAAGTTAAATTTAGTTCCTTTTCTTTTTCTTCAGGCAATCTATGTCTGTCAAAATAATGCAGATGAACATCAAATGGTTTTAGTTTTCTTAATACAGACCATCCAATCCGGCCTGCCGCAACTGTACCAATATGCATACCTTCAATATCAAAAGATCGTTTAACTGCGTCAGCAATATGCCAACCACCTTGATTTACTATTCTATGCTGATTATGATAATCTCTTACTAAAGCTAAAATCATCATAATAACATGTTCAGATACTGAAATTGAATTGCAGTAGGTTACTTCAACTACATCAACCTTGTGATCCATTGCCGCTTGCAGATCAACGTGATCAGATCCTATACCTGCTGTAATTGCCATTTTTAATTTTGGCGCTTTTTCCATTAGTTTTCTGGTTAGGTAGTAAGGCCAAAAGGGTTGTGATATTACCACGTCAGCGTCAACTAATTCTTTATCAGCTTCTGAATTTTCTCCATCTTTGTCTGCGGTAACAACCAATCTATGTCCCCGCTCTTCTAAGAACTTTCTTAATCCTAATTCTCCTGAAACACAACCTAACAATTCACCCGGATTAAAATCAATTGCTTTTGGAGTTGGCAGTGTCATTCCATCTGGATATTTTTCCAATTCAGGAAGATTCCTTACCGGATAACTTGTCGGCATTCCATCTTTTGGATCGTCATATAATACACAAAGTATTTTCATTATTCGTTCTCCTTCTTATTCTTTTCCTGTTGTCTAAGGGAGTATACAGAGTCTCTAATTGCCCTATTGCCATGCTCTGCGGAATCTTCTTCAAGGAATTTATTTCTCAATCGAGATTACATCCCCTGCTCTTATTGTTACATAGGGATAAGATAATTCAGTAACTTTTGTTACTGCGATTGAATCATCTCGTAAATCAATAACCTTTAATTTGTACCAAAAATCTGTTGTAAATGCTCTATTATTAACCCTGATTGAATCACTAAACCAATTAAATCCCGTACCATCTTGAATACTTTGTATTTCATCATTATACTCTTCAATTGTTAAGGCACTAACTGAATCACTATTATTACTTAAATATCCAATTGCATTCATTAAATCATCAATTCTATTTTTTCTTCCATCCTTTGCATATTCATACAATGAAGAGCCTTCTAAATTCATATTCTTTTTAATGTTCAGGTTAGTTAATTGTATATAAATAATATCATTTAAAACAGATGCAACTTTTCCTATTTTTCCACTACCACTATAACTTCCTTTAATAATATCAAATATTTCATCTTCAATATTTGTAAAATCAGACCTAACAAGACTACCATTCATATCTATTTTTGGCAAATTAAACCATTTCATTTCTTTGAAAAAATATTTTGGAGTTTCATTGTCACTCTTATTTTGATATTGATAAATATTAATATAATGGATATTATCGAAATTAAATCTTTTATAATTAATCGAGACATTAGAAAATGATGTATCATCAAAAGTTAATAAAAAATATTTATTAAGAAAATTCACATCTTCAAAGGAATATTTAACTATCATTTCATAATGTGTATTAATATATTCACCCAGCAATAAACTTTCAACATTCTTTCGTATAGAATCTAATTTGATAGAACTCAAAGGAATTAGCTTTCTACCTTTTACAAAACCAAATAAGCCTTTGCCTTCATATTTATTCGCATACTCTGAAAGACTTGTAATATGTAATAATACTTTTTGAGGGTTTTGATACTCATTGGTTGCTTCTATTTCCCCAATATTCATACTGTCACCAAAAAATAAAATGCCTGCAATAAATATAACTAATGAACCAATTAGAACTTTTCCTAAGGTTCTAAATTTCTTATAATTATTTCTTATTCCAGTCTTGCTTTCATATCCTGTTTTGATTCTGTATAATGTGTGTTTTTCAATTATATTTTTTAATTCCTGCTGTCCTTCAGATTGTATATTATAATTTGGATGGCTTGATATAGATTCCTTAACTGCACTTGAAATACATATACCGCCAGGACTTGCAAAAGGCTGTATTCTAGAAGCGATATTTACACCATCACCAAATACATCTCCATCTCGTAAAACTATATCACCAACATGAATGCCAATTCTAACTTGAAGTTTAAAATCCTTAGGGCGGCTATCATTATAAGGCTGGATTGCTTTTTGGATAACAAGAGCAGAGTCTACAGCTTGTTTTGCAGAAGAAAACTCACAAAATAGCTCATCACCTACTTTCTTGATAATCACACCTTCATTATCAGAAATAATAGGAGAACAAATATTCTCAAAGTCCTTTAGGAGTTCTAATGTCCGTTCTTCATTGCTAGCCATCATACGTGAATAGCCAACAACATCAACAAACATTATTGCGGCAAGTTTTCTTTTATCTTTGGATGCCATATTGAAATTTACAAACATCCACCAGAATGAGCGTTGGATTATTTATACGGAGATATATGCTAACTGGGTTAGGAAGGAAGAATTGGAGAGGTGGGGTTAGTTTAGTATCTTGCCTGAGAGATTTTATTTAATTCACGTACCTTTTTCACGTACATCAGCCAGCCATGTAGCCAGTTCTCAGGTTTTCTGTCGAGTTCAGTATAATCTTTTTTAAACTGTTGAATTTCTTCTGCTATGATATCAAATGGATTTTCCTTAATCATATTTCTCCTTTATCTCTTATACTTATCCTGGATAAGGACTTCCTCTACAATACCCATGAAATAGCCATCATATACACTATCGGTTAGCCAACTTCTTTCCTTATCTATTTCATCTTTGTTTACACGTTTCCACCAATATTTATTCTCACCATTCCATCTATAATTATGAGATCTTAAAATATCCTTGGTTTCATAAGGACTCTTAGAAGCAATAACCTCATAATAAGGTATTTGTGAATTGTTGATCAGTTCAACAACTGGTTTATTATCTTTATTTGATGGATGGGTAAGTAGATGAATAACTGCATCAACATCATTCATTGCTCTATGACTATCATAATAAAAGCCATGCCAAATAGATAAAAGCTCCAGGGAACCTTTAACAAAACCACGGTTTAGCCAATCTATATCATTAACTGAGCAGGCCCATATTTTGTCTTTTGAAAGCGGCATGTATCTATCCATAAATGATCTATCAAATTTTGCATTATGGGCCACCATAATATCTGTAGCCTGCACAATTTCATTAACCTTATTCCAGTCAATTTCATGCCCTGCAACCATCTCATCATCTATACCTGTAATCTTACTGATTTTATCCTCTATAGGCATACCCGGATCTTGAAATGATTCATATGACTCTTCAAAAGAAATAATATTCCCATCAGTTTTATCTATTTTGACAACCTTAAGGGCAATTTCTATAATTTTATCTTCCTCAGTATTAAGGCCAGTGGTTTCAAGATCTAAAAAACAGATCTTAATTCCATTACTAAACAATGTCGTACCGCCAACCTGCTTAGCAAGGATCTCTTTATCAAGTTTATATAAATTGATTTTGCTGCCTGATTTTTTAATTGATTTAATAAATGACATATAAATACTCTCTAATAATGTTTTAATATTGATACAATATGCTCTTTGAAGTAGGGTGTTAAATACCCATGAACCGTATTAGTATCTAGATGGATAATAAGCTGATCATCTAGCATAATATCATAATTTTTCTCCAGTAAATATCTATATAGTGACAACTGAAGAGCATAATGATTAAACTTACAGTCTAGTAAATCATTAGTCTCTGGTTTATTCCCAGTTTTCATTTTATACGAATCTGTTTTGATCGCTTTAGATGTTTTCCAATCTAATATACTATATTTTTTATTTACTTTATCAAATACAAGTAGATCCACAGTCCCAGCTATTTTTAATTCCTTACAGTATACAATAACCTCAGAAAATATATCATAATCTGACTTTTGTAAATATTTATTTAGCCAATTAACTCCTGCTATCGCCCTATCAATTTTAGGAGCCTTTTTAAGTTTAATATAATCTTCGATCTCTTTATGAACGGCGGTACCAAAAGTAGCCGTTAAATCCCATTCTTTAATTAAGTCTTCTGCGGATCTGCCTTTATATTTGGGAATTGTCGTAACAAGCTTATAAGCTACTGCCTCTTTATCAAACTTATCGAAGAACTCAGAAATACAAGTAGTTACGCTGGTAAACTCAATATCTTCATGGCCAGTTAGAATATATTTATGAGCTTCTTCTTCAAGCTTTATTTCACCATTTGGCTGGGAAAAGATCATTGCAATTTTTCTCTTCCCTTTTGAATACTATCCTTAAAATGATTTTCTAATTTTTCATTGACCTTCGGACAATTAGCAATAACTTTCTCTGCCCAATCAAAATATTCTAATCGTCGATGACTATTCCATCCGGTTGGGGGTGTATTGGTAATATCTGTTACATTTGAGATTTTATCACCCAGCTTAATAAGCGCAGCACCTTCTGATATTTCTTTAGCATGGTCAATCTGTCTTTGTTTACGTTGAAGCCTTGGCAGAGTTTTATCATCCGTTACCTCTTGCACCAAATTACAGACTCTTTCTCCAAAATTATCGATTAGCTCATCTATTGTCGTTTCTGTATCTTCAATTGTATCATGTAACAGTGCTGCAGCTAAAACCTCAGGATCTTCTACATTACCAATTTCAGAGATTATCTTGGCTACAGATATTGGGTGATTGATATATGGTGAAACCTCTTCATCCTTACGCCTCTGATCTCTATGTTTCTGGGCAGCAAAATGTGCCGCTTTTAATATAAGCTGACTACTCATTATTTATAAATTCCTTCAATACAACTAAACATCTAGCTTCTAAATATATTAATAAAATGACCTAATTTAGTTGAAATTAACTATGACTAATACGTGACTAAATAAAATGCTCTCAATGAGCCAAAACTACACTAAACTGCATAAAAAAGCCTCTACAATTAGCAGAACCCTTTTTAATTTTATCCAGGTATTATCATTCAATTTTTAAAAACATGATCGATCACTCTCCTCACCAGGCACCCACCCTGTTTTATATCCTAGCGTTTATCACAATGGGCTATCTCATCTACAATCTGCGGCGCTCTCTTTGACAAAATATAAAGGTGTGTAATAACGGTGCAGAAAATAAAATTACTATATTGAGAAATCTTTTATTGTTTAATTTTTCTAAATATAGGGTACCTGTTGCTTTATTAAGCAGCGACTTTTTTGTGTAAAGACCGGTAAAACTTAGATTAAATTAAAGTGGATATAGTTGACTGAAATGGATGGTTTGAAGGCATAAATGAGAGTTAATATCACATGGTAATTATGGAATTAAATCAATGAAATACACCAGCCTCTCCAATTTTATTAATGGTACCTATAGTTACTCCAACGGGGAATATTTAGACGTATTCAGTCCGCTGAATGGCGAAGTCATTTCTCAGGTACCACTCTCCTCAGCCGCTGTGGTAGATGAGGCGGTCACCGGAGCAATGCAGGCATTTCCTGCCTGGTCAGAACTGCCGATTAAGGAAAGGGTTCAGGTTTTTTATCGCTATCGTAATCTCCTGGAAAAGTACTTCGAGGAGCTGGCGGCACTGATTTCTGAAGAAAATGGAAAAACATTAGACGAGTCGAGAGCGGAGGTAAGTGTCTCCATTGAGATGGTAGAGTTCGCTACATCTCTACCACAGCTCTGTATTGGAGAAATTGAGGAAGTAAGCCGCGGTGTGGAATGCCGTTCAACGCGGTATCCCATCGGTGTGGTGGCAAGTATCACGCCATTTAACTTCCCCAACATGGTTCCAAACTGGACCATTCCCAATGCCATTACCCTGGGAAACACTATGATCCTGAAACCATCCGAACAGGTCCCATTAAGCAGCAACAGAATCACTGAACTGCTTACTGAGGCAGGTTTACCGGAAGGGGTATTAAATATTGTTCATGGCGGCAGGGAAGCTGTCGAAGCTATATGCGATCATCCCGGAATTGACGCGGTCAGTTTTGTGGGGTCTACCAAGGTAGCAAAAATTGTCTACCAGAGGGCAGCTGCAAGTTTCAAACGGGCTTTGTGTCTGGGTGGTGCAAAAAACCACCTCATTGTTCTGCCTGATGCCAATGAAGAAATGACTGCATCCAACGTGGCAGCCTCCATGGCCGGCTGTGCGGGACAACGCTGCATGGCTGCTTCTGCAATGGTTGCAGTTGGCGAAGTGGACTCTATTATTGACAGGCTCTGTGAAGAAGCAAAAAAAATTATTCCTGGTAAAAACCTTGGTGCTATTATTTCAACACAGGCAAAAGAACGGATTGAAGGCTACATAACGGAGGCAGTAGCAGAGGGAGCACGTATTCTTGTGGATGGCCGCAACACCAAGGTCAAAGGCAGTGAGGGAGGCTATTATATAGGCCCAACTATAATTGACCAGGTGACACCGGATATGAAAATTGCGAAAGAAGAGGTTTTTGGTCCGGTACTTGCGATCATGAGAGTATCCACGGTAGATGAAGCTTTACAGATAGAAAATAGTTCGGTTTATGGTAATGCAGCCTCGGTGTTCACGCAGTCGGGAAGTCTCGCAAATTATGTTGCAGAACGGGTTAGCGCTGGCATGATAGGTGTCAATATTGGCGTTCCCGTTCCTAGGGAACCCTTCTCTTTCGGCGGCTGGAATGAATCCAAGTTTGGCTCCGGAGATATTACGGGAAAAAGCTCCATCGAGTTCTGGACGAAACTTAAAAAAACCACCACCAAGTGGAATCCTGAAGCCAGAACCAACTGGATGAGTTAATTCTTTTAATCCCTTATATTTTTTTCTATCTCAACCGGAAATTCTTAAATGAATGACAAAGAAGTAAAACATAACCTCCTGTACGGCATTGATGATAAACCGCCCCTGGTGGAGACCGCCGTTTTGGGCCTGCAGCATTATCTCACAATGTTTGGTTCTACTTTGGCCATACCTCTTCTGGTTGCACCGGCTTTAGGAATCACCGATCCGGTTGAAAAAGGATGGCTGATTGCCACTATGTTCTTTGTCAGCGGAATTACCACCCTGCTGCAGACGACCTGGGGCAACCGTCTTCCCATTGTCCAGGGGGGAACATTCTCATTTTTAGCACCTACATTCGCAATCTGCGGAATGGCAGCCCTGGCAAATTCTGGCTGGGAAGTACGGATACAGCATGTTCAGGGGGCTATTATCGCCGGTTCACTGGTTGAGATCGCCGTGGGCGCTACCGGACTGGTGGGCAGGCTTCTCCGTTTCGTTGGACCCATTACCATTGCCCCTACCATTGCCCTCATTGGATTGTCTCTTTTTAAATTTGGTGCTCCCATGGCGGGATCACACTGGCCCATTGGCGGGCTGACAATAATTCTCATAATACTATTCAGTCAGTATCTTAAATCAAGATACCGTTCGGTTGCACTCTATCCCATTTTGCTGGCAATCCTGACAGCCTGGGCTGTGGCAGCCATCTGTTCAGTGCTAGGTGTTTTTACTGAAAACCACCCTTCTTTTACCAATATGGAAAATCTGCGGAATACACCCTGGTTTCGGGTGCCGTACCCTTTTCAATGGGGACTGCCTCAGTTTGGCGCTGCTGCATTTATCGGCATGCTGGCTGGTTATATTGCCTCAATGGTTGAATCCATTGGTGATTATTATGCATGTGCACGTCTTTCTGGAGCACCTATACCGGATAAAAAAACAATTAACAGAGGTATTACTTTTGAGGGGATTGGCTGTTTTATAGCTGGGATTTTCGGGACGGGAAACGGTACCACTTCCTACAGCGAAAATATTGGCGCAATCGGGCTTACCCGTGTGGGATCAAGAAGAGTGGTTCAAGCCGGAGCCGTCATCATGATCCTGCTGGGCATGGTATCTAAGTTTGGCGCTCTTTTTACCACTATTCCAAGCCCCATTGTAGGTGGTATGTATTGTGCCATGTTCGGGATGATCACGGCTGTGGGACTCTCTAATCTCCAATTTGTGGATTTGAATTCGACCCGCAATCTTTTTATTCTTGGTTTTGCGTTTTTCATGGGGTTGAGTGTACCGGAATATTTTGCCGTTCACCCGGTAACCCTCGAACCTGAATGGCTGGCAAACATAATCAACACACTGGGCAGTACCGGCATGGCAGTAGGCGCTTTTATTGCTCTTTTATTGGACAACACTATCCCGGGAACTGCAGAGGAGCGGGGACTTACTGCATGGAGTCAAAACAATTAATGATTAAATTTGACAGGAAAATCACAGAATGTCACTGCTAATAAAAAACGGTCGGGTCATCACAGCTGTAGATGATTATAAAGGGGATGTATTTATAGAAAATGAGACGATTACCCTGATTGGGGAAAGTCTGGAGATGGAGGCTGACAGGGTCATCGATGCTAAGGACAAATATGTTATTCCTGGCGGTATTGATCCTCATACGCACCTTGACATGCCTTTTGCCGGTACGGTTTCCGTAGATGATTTTGAAACAGGAACCCGGGCAGCGGCTCACGGCGGCACTACCACCCTGATTGATTTTGCCATCCAGACTAAAGGACGCTCCACATTGGAAGCGCTGGATACATGGCACCAAAAAGCCCAGGGGAAGACAGCGATAGACTATGGTTTTCACATGATCATCACTGATCTGGAAGATAAGCGGATGCCGGAGATGCGAAAACTTGCCGATGAAGGGGTGACCTCGTACAAACTATTCATGGCCTATCCGGGTGTGCTGTATGCAGACGACGGAACAATATACCGTGCCATGCGAAAAGCAGGCGAAGATGGTACGGTGATCTGTATGCACGCGGAAAACGGAATTGTCATTGATGAAATTGTAAAACTGGCCCTGGCTGAAGGTAAAACAGATCCAAAATGGCATGCTCTCACACGCCCCACAAGAATGGAAGCGGAAGGAGTTCACCGCGCCATTGCTATTGCAGAAGTAGCCGATGTTCCGGTTTACATTGTCCATCTATCTTCCGCTGATGCCCTGGAACAGGTAGTGCTGGCCCGGGACAGGGGTGTTCACGCTTTTGCTGAAACTTGTCCACAGTACCTTTTCCTGGATCACTCCTACTACGAGCAGGAGGGTTTTGAGGGGGCAAAATATGTCATGACACCACCCCTGCGGGAAAAGTGGAACCAGGATGAACTTTGGAGAGGATTACAGATGGGTGACCTGATGTCCATTTCCACCGATCACTGCCCCTTCTGTTTTAAGGAACAAAAAGAGCGGGGTATTAATGATTTTTCTAAAATTCCCAATGGCGGTCCCGGGATAGAGAACCGCATGAGCCTGGTCTTTAATGGCGGGGTTGTTGGAGAGCGAATTTCACTGAACAGATTTGTAGAGTTGACCTCAACGGCAGCAGCTAAAATGTTCGGATTGTTCCCTAAAAAAGGAACTGTTGCCGTGGGCAGCGATGCCGATATTGTAATTTTCAACCCGGACCGAAAGGAGACCATCAGTGTGAATAATGCAGTGACGCATCATATGAATGTGGACTATAACGCCTATGAAGGCTTTGAGGTGACCGGTGTATCCGAAACGGTCATTTCCCGGGGAAAGATTATCGTTGAGAATTGCGAATATGTGGGGAAGAAGGGCGATGGTCAATTTTTGAAGCGTGGACTGTATTCGGGTTAACAGATAACTATTTTTGATAAAAACGCTGAAAACCAGGTGATAGGAGCGGTTTTTCGAAGCGGTTTGTTTAGGAGCTAATTATGGCAAGAATTGTAAAAACAGGTTTGATACAAATAAGCATTCCCAAGTCAGAGGGAGATGGAACAATTGCAGAAATCAAGGAAGCAATCATTCAGAAACATATACCCTTTATTGAGGATGCAGGAAAGCAGGGTGTTCAGATTCTTTGTCTGCAGGAAATTTTTAATACACCCTATTTCTGTCCTGGTCAGGATGCCAAGTGGTATGCCTCAGCAGAATCAATTCCCGGACCTACCATAGAACAGATGCAGGAATATGCAAAGAAGTATCAAATGGTCATGGTAGTTCCCATTTTTGAAAAAGAACAAGCAGGCGTACTATATAACAGCGCAGCTGTTATTGATGCAGATGGAAAGTACATCGGAAAATACCGCAAGACGCACATACCGCACACTGCAGGATTCTGGGAAAAATTCTTCTTCCGGCCGGGTAATCTTGGCTATCCTGTGTTTGAAACGGCTTATGCCAAAGTAGGAGTTTACATCTGTTATGACCGTCATTTTCCTGAAGGAGCCCGTGCCCTTGGACTGAATGGCGCCGAGATTGTTTACAACCCATCTGCCACAGTAAAAGGATTATCGCAGTACCTCTGGAAGCTGGAACAGCCGGCACATGCCGTGGCAAATGGCTATTTCATGGGCTGTATCAATCGAGTCGGAATCGAAAAACCGTGGAATCTGGGTGAATTTTACGGCAGCTCTTATTTTGTCGATCCAAGAGGACAAATAGTTGCGATTGCGTCAGAGGATAAAGATGAATTGCTGGTAACTGAAATCGATCTCGAACTAATAGATGAAGTTCGGGCTACGTGGCAGTTCTTTAGAGACAGGAGGCCGGAAGCGTACCAAGATTTGACTGCGCTTTAATAAAAAAATTGGAGAACAGGATGAACAGTGAAGCCGTAAGAAAAAAACACAAAGAGTATCTTTTCCCAGCTGTAAAAAATTATTACAAAACCCCCATTGCGGTTTCTAAAGCCAAAGGAGCACGGCTGGAGGATATGGAGGGTAACTCCTATCTTGATTTTTTTGGGGGAATTTTGACCATCTCTGTAGGGCATGCCAATGAGGAAGTTAACAGGGCAATCATAACGCAGATCAATAATCTGACTCACATTTCATCTCTCTATCCTACTTTACCTGTTGTAGAGTTTGCAGAAATGCTTGTTAATCTTGCTCCCGGAAAACTTGAAAAATGCTTTTTTACAGCTTCCGGGACTGAGGCGGATGAAACTGCTGTTATGATGGCGCAGCTCTACACTGGAAACAGTGAGCTGATTGCCCTCCGGCATGGTTATTCAGGTCGGTCGCTTTTGGCTCAGTCACTCACTGCCCACGCTTCCTGGAGGGCTTTACCGACACAAGTTTCCGCAATCAAACATGCTCTCTCTCCCTACTGCTACCGCTGCCCCCTTAAGCTCACCTATCCTGAGTGTGGAGTTGCCTGCGCAGAAGATGTGGAAGAATTGATCCAGACCACTACAACCGGCCAGGTAGCCGGGATACTGGTAGAACCGATCCAGGGAGTTGGCGGGATTATTACTCCGCCGCCAGAGTATTTCAAAATTGTAGCTGAAATCGTTCGCAGATATGGAGGGTTATTTATTTCTGATGAAGTCCAGACCGGTTTTGGTCGTACAGGGAAAATGTGGGGGATTGAGCATTATGATGTTGAGCCGGACATGATAACCGTGGCAAAGGGAATTGCCAACGGGATGCCTATCGCTGCTGTTGTAACCACAAGCGACATTGCCGCTTCTCTCACCAAGAATACGATCTCTACTTTTGGAGGCAATCCTGTAAGTTGCGCAGCCGCCAAGGCAACTATCAATGTGATCCAGCGGGATAAATTGGACAAAAATGCTGCAGAGATGGGTAACATCCTGAGAAAGGGCCTGGAAGAGCTACAGGAAAAGTACCCGAAGGTCATTGGTGATGTAAGAGGTAAGGGTCTGATGCAGGCAATTGAATTGGTGGTGGATGAGACAAAGAAAGACCGCACCCCGAATCCAGCTGCTGCTGATCAACTGATGGAAGAGACAAAGGCCCGTGGTCTTCTCATAGGCCGGGGCGGACTTTATGCGAATGCCATGCGAATTTCACCACCCCTGAATATTACCAGGAGTGAGGTGGAAGAAGCCCTGGGGATTTTAAGCGACAGTTTTGCTGCCATGGACTGTATTAATTAAGATGCTTCATGGGTAACAAAACAAGTTCCAAACCCCTCCTTTCTCCAAAGCGTTTGGAGAGGCAGTTTTCTGATTATAAGCCCCTCTATTCTGAAGCCGAGGCTCTGATTGAAGCCAACCGCTGTATCAATTGCTATGATGCACCCTGCATTTCCGCCTGCCCCACCGGAATTGATATTCCCGCCTTTATTAAGAAAATTTCTACCGGGAATATTATCGGTAGTGCCAAAGTTATCTTTGAGGCAAACATGCTGGGTTATTCTACCGGAAGGGTCTGTCCTGTGGAGGAGTTGTGCGTGGGAGCCTGCGTTTATAATGATCTGAACTCCTCCCCAATTCAGATTGGCCGGCTGCAGCACTATGCTGCTAAAAAGGCTATGGAAATTGAAGAAAATACCGGGAAAAAATTATTTCCCCGAAGTAAGAGGAAGTCTGACAAAAAGGTAGCGCTCATCGGAGCTGGTCCGGCTTCATTGGCCTGTGCCGCTTATCTTGCCCTGGATGGCATTGAAGCGGTTATTTTTGAAAAAGATACCCTGCCCGGCGGATTGAACACAACAGCCGTAGCACCTTATAAAATCCAGACAGAAGCTTCTATCGAAGAAGTGAATTGGATCCTGCAGCATGGTGTAGAATTAAAGACAGGGGTTGAAATTGGAAAAGATATAGCACTGGAAAAGTTGATTGATGAATATGAAGCCGTTTTTATCGGAATTGGATTGGGTATGGGCAAACGCCTGGAACTGAAGGGGAATGACAGTGCCGCTGTCTGGCGCGCAACAGACCTCATCCGTAAAATAAAGAATGATCCCGATTTCTCTCTCCCTGATGAATTAAATACTGTCCTCATAATCGGTGGCGGGAATACGGCAATTGATATTTCCCGGGAATTAGCCATGTTGGGCGTAAAAGATGTCCGCTTGCTTTACCGTCGTTCCAGAAAAGAAATGCCGGGATACGAACATGAGATGGTGGAAGCCAGCCGTTACGGTGTCCGGTTAGTTGAGCACGTCACGCCGCTGGAAATTATCCGCAATGGTGAACAGATTAAAGCTCTCAAAGTTAAGTCCACTATTTCGAATGACATATTTGATCTTCCCTGCGACTGGGTTGTAGAGGCTGTGGGTCAGCTCAAGCATGTGTCTAAAATTTCTCCCGAAATTGAGGTGGATGATCAGGGAAGAGTAATAGTGGATGCAAAGACACGGCGTACAAGCAATCCAAAGGTGTATGCCGGCGGCGATTGCATCAATGGTGGAAAGGAAGTGGTGAATGCTGCCCAGGATGGTAGGGAAGCGGCATTCGATATATTGAGAAACCTGGGAATATCACCGAGTCTGCACGGCGAGAAATATTTCAAGTCTTTCGTATCGGAAAATAAAAATTAAGGGTTTATTTAATGGCTGATTTATCTGTAAATATTTGCGGTATCAAAAGTCCCAACCCCTTCTGGCTGGCTTCAGCTCCTCCTACAAATACGGGTGAGCAGGTTATGCGGGGCTTTGATGCAGGCTGGGGTGGCGCCGTATGGAAAACTCTAGGTGAACCCATCGTTAACGTAAACTCACGCTTTGGCGCTATTGATTATTCAGGAACGAAGGTCATTGGTTTTAATAACATTGAACTCATTACCGACCGACCGTTGGCATCTAATTTCAAAGAAATTTATGAAGTGAAAAAACGATATCCCCATAATGTGGTCATCGTATCCCTAATGGTAGAAACTAAAGATGAATGGCAGGAAATCATCAAGAGATCGGTAGATGCAGGAGCAGATGGACTGGAGCTCAATTTCGGATGTCCTCACGGCATGTGTGAACGGGGCATGGGCAGCGCTGTGGGAGAGGAGCCTAAAGTCCTGCAGGAAATTACTTCCTGGGCAAAAGAGTTCTCAAATGTGCCTGTCTTTGTCAAACTTTCGCCCAATGTGACAGATATCCGGGATCCAGGCATGGCGGCAGTGATGGGAGGTTGTGATGGTATTTCGCTTATAAACACCATCAAATCCATCATAGGTGTGGACCTTGATACACTTGTGCCAAAGCCGAGCGTTGGAAAGGAAAGTACCAACGGCGGATACTGCGGTCCCGCGGTTAAACCTATCGCCCTACATCTGCTGGCGGTACTGGGCAAAGACCCAAAAATAAATGTGCCCATCTCCGGTATTGGAGGGATCTCAACCTGGCAGGATGCAGCAGAGTTCATCGCCCTTGGAGCAACTACCATTCAGGTTTGTACAGCGGTGATGCACTACGGCTACCGTATTGTGGAGGATTTGATTGATGGACTCAATAACTATTTAAATAATAAAGGGCTGAAATCGGTCAGCGAACTCACGGGCCAGGCTATTCCCGGATTTGTGGATTGGGGAGAATTAGATTTAAACTATGACATCATCGCAAAGATTGATGGAGATAAATGCATAGGATGCGGTCTGTGCTATGTGGCCTGTCTGGATGGTGCTCACCAGTGTATCCATACTCAGAAAGGACCCTGTCACGGTTGGCATGGTGAGGCAGATCATGGTTTTGGACCCCGTACTGAAGTGATGCCGCCCCTCCACCATGACGGAGGAGTACCCGCAATGAGCCATGTTCCCTTTGTGGATGAGGAAGAATGTATTGGCTGTAATCTCTGTATGCTCGTTTGCCCGGTACCGGATTGCATCACCATGGTTGAAGCTTCTCATTCCGAGAGTAAGAAATCCTGGAAAGACCATGTGGCAAAAGGTTCAGCGTAATCTAATCAGAAGTTAAGGTGCTGATACCAATTCATCCCGGAGTTTGGTCCTGCAATAAGAGTTATTAAAAAATTTACATTATTGAGAATTGATGAAACCTGACCATCAATCAATGTTAGAAACAGCTATTCAGGAAGCCAGAATTGGTCTATCAGAGGGCGGCATTCCCATTGGCGCCGGGTTATTTGATTCTGATAGTGTTCTTTTAGGTCGTGGACATAACCGCAGGGTACAGGAAGGGGATCCTTCTATGCATGGTGAAACAGATGCATTTCGTAAAGCTGGCAGACAAACAACATACAGAGACAAAGTAATGGTAACCACATTGGCGCCCTGTTACTATTGCTGCGGATTGATTATCCAATTCAAAATCGGTAAAGTTGTCATAGGAGAATCCATTAATTTCCAGGGCGGTATTGATTGGCTGAAAGAAAAAGGAGTTGAAATAATCGATTTAAATTCGCAGATTTGTATAGACATGCTTAGGTCATATATTGAGAATAATCCTGAAATCTGGAATGAAGATATTGGAGAATAGTCTTTTTAATCAGTATTATTGATAGAAATAAAAACATCTCTGTTGCCGGGGGTATTTTTTATCAAAGCCAATTGCAGGAAATAATTAAGGAAAAATTGAATAGAAAAAATGGAATTTTTTGATACTAAAAACTACCAGTTCAATACTGAAAGTAAGGATGGGGTTTATATCATCCATGGCTTTACCAATACAACATATGAAACCCGGGATTTAGCTGAATATCTTGGCAGACAGGGGTTTTATACAAATGCCATTAATCTCCCTGGTCATGGCACTACCCCTGAAGATTGTAATCGGGTAAAGTTTACCGATTGGACAGAATATACCGAAAAAGGGGTGGCAGAAATGTCCGCACGCTGTGATAATGTCTATGTAGTTGGCATCAGCATGGGATCAGTTTTGGCTCTTCACTTAAGTTCCATTTTCCCCTTAAACGGCGCCGTATTTGCTTCAACTGTATTACAATTTAAAGATTATTTTTCAACACGAATCTTGACACCCTTATTTCATTGCCTGGTACCATTCAGGGAAAAACGTTTATCCTATAAAAAAGATATTAGAGATGAGTTGAACTATTTTGGATACAAGGTTTGGCCCATGTCTGCAGTAAATGAAATGCGGAAGCTCACTAATTTGGTAAAGAAGGAGCTCCCTGCTGTTAAGTGTCCCGCTCTCATCGCCCATTCAGAAAGGGATATTTTATCCATTCAGTCGAATATTGCCCTGGTATATGATAACATATCATCTGAAATTAAAGAAAAACTCATTGTAAAAAATGCAACCCACAATATGTTTGTAGAGAATCCTGACCAAAAATTAATTTTCAAAAAAATCACCTCCTTCTTTAATCAGTTTAAAGATAATTAAGAATTACTACCACCAATAAAAAGCATGAATTTAAATCCGGTACAATATTTTTTAAAACGATATCATTCCCCTGAACTGAAGCCCAAAGAATTGAAAAGAATGCTGAATCTCTGGTTTCCTTTTCTGGTGAACCGCATTTCAATAATTTCAATATCTGAAGATTTTCACCACATGGATGTTTGTCTGAAGCATTCCTTCTGGAATCGAAATCCAAATAAATCTATCTGGGGCGGGTCCATTGCCAGCGCCATGGATCCCTTTTTCCCAATAATTATGAAACAGCTTTTATTGAGAAGGGGGTTGAAGACAGATTTTTATTCCCAGGCCATCAATATACAATTTATTAAAATGGTGAAATCCGATGTTAATTTTCATTTTAGAATCAATGAAGATGAGATTACCCGGGCAGAAAAGGCTTTAAATGAAAAGGGAAAATATTCAGGCTGGCATTCTGTGGAAGGGGTTTCTTTAGAGAATGAAGCCTGTGTAAAAGGCAGGGTTCAGGTATTTCTCCGAAAAAGAGGTTAGGAGAATGTTTTTATTTAGGTGGGTTTCAGCCCTAATTTTTCTGCTATGAATGACTATTTAGAAATACTATTTACAATCATACAAAAACCTATTCTTAAGGCGGGACTTTATGTCATTGGAGCTTTAGTTACTGCAAAATTAGCTGATTGGATTATAACCAGGGTCCTTTCCCGATTGGCAAGCCGTACAGCAAGCACCATTGATGACCGCATCATTCAAATTCTCCATCGCCCCATCTATTACAGTATTCTGTTTATGGGATTGGGAATTTCAATTCAACTATTCCAGCTCCCGGAAATTATCACCTTTGTTCTTATAGGCCTGTTCAAATCCGCGGCTATATTTATTTGGTCCATAGCACTATTTCAATCCTTTATGCATTTTATTAATTGGTACAGTCGTCACAAAACATTTGGAGAAAGCGTGGTTCAGCCCCATACTCTGCCTCTTTTTGATAATATTGGAAAAGTGGTTATTTTTCTGGTGGCAGTATATTTTATGCTCATTAGCTGGAATATTAATGTTACGGGATTACTGGCATCCACTACAATTCTTGCTGCCATACTTGGTTTTGCAGCCAAGGATACGGTGGCAAATCTTTTTGCGGGATTTTTTATTATGGCAGACACACCCTATAAACTGGGAGATTATATAAACCTCGATGGCGGTGAAAGGGGCTTTGTGAAACAAATTGGCCTGCGGAGTACGCGCATAATGACCCGGGATGATATCGAAATTACATTGCCAAACTCCCTTATTGCCAATTCTAAAATTATTAATGAAAGCGGCGGACCTAAGGAAAAGGAGCGTGTTCGAATAACTATTAGTGTGGCTTATGGTTCAGATATTGACCAGGTTAGATCGGTACTTGAGGGTATTGCAAAAAACAGTGAGAATGTATGTAAAAACCCTGAGCCCCGTATGCGGTTTCGGTCTTTTGGAGATTCAGGTATCACTCTTCAACTGCTTTTCTGGATAGAAAAACCAGAGGATCGAGGCCGAATTACAGATGAGTTAAACACTGCTATTTATAAACAATTCACTGAAGAGAATATTGTAATCCCGTATCCCCAGCGCACAATTCATGTGAAAACTCAGGATTCCCTGAAAATCAGCAAATAAAAATATTGACATTTTAAAGTCTCCCTTGAAAAACCAGTTTATGCTGGATCCAGCCCTGACATACCTCAATCATGGATCATTCGGCGCATGTCCCAAATTAATCTTTGATAATCTCAAAGATTGGCAGATTAGAATGGAAAAGGATCCCGTTCAATTTTTAGAATCAGATATTTTCCCACTTTTAGCAGACTCCCGGAAAGCCTTGGGAAATTTTCTAGGCTGTGAGGGGGATGATTTGGTGTATTATCCCAATCCCACTCATGCGGTAAATGCAGTGGCTCGCAGTCTCAAATTGAAAGCGGGCGATGAAGTGCTGAGTACCAACCATATTTACGGGGCATTAGATTTTACCTGGCAGCAGGTCTGCCAAGATTCTGGAGCAAAATTTATCAAGGCAGAATTACCACTTCCAATAAAATCTAAAGCCGAATTCCTGAATATATTTTTCAGTTATATGTCAGATAAAACCAGGGTCATATTTATCAGCCATATTACCAGTATGACTGCCATGATTTTTCCTGTGGAGGACATTATTCAGTTTGCCAAAGACAGGGAGATCCTCACCATTATTGATGGAGCTCATGTTCCAGGGCATTTGCCGTTGAATATTACTGAATTGGATGCTGATATTTATACTGGTGCCTGTCATAAATGGATGTGTGCTCCCAAGGGGACATCCTTTTTATATGTAAGAAAAAGTTTGCAGGACGAAATAATGCCGCCGGTGATTAGCTGGGGATGGGAGGGGGAACTTTCCAACACATCGCTGTTTCTGAATAGACATGAATGGCAGGGTACTCGAGATATGACCCCATTTTTAGTTGTTCCTGAAGCCATTAAATTCCTGAATGATAATAATTGGCAGGAAAGGAGCAAGTTAAATAGAAAGTTGGTAATTTCAACACGAAACCAGTTTCTTGACTTGTTGAATGGTGAACCGATTTGTCCTGATGATTGGCTGGGGCAAATGGCAACCATTGAGCTGCCAATTGATGATCCCCTGCAATTTAAACGATCCTTAATGGAAATTTATAAGATCCAGATTCCGGTTTTTTCATGGGGAAATATCACCGCTCTTCGCTACTCTGTGCATTTTTATAATACTGAAGAAGACGTGAAAAGGTTGGTTGCAGCGGTTAAAGAGTTACTGCATTGAATTTACGGATATTTCTCTTATTATTTATAGCGATGCTGGCGGTAAGTACTTCCCCCATTATTGCCCGCTACCTGGAAAATGTACCAGCTGTAGCTATTTCGTTTTGGAGGATGGCATTTGGCGCACTCATTCTATGGATAATAAGTATTTTTAGAAAACAACCCCCACTAACGAAAATAAACAGAAATAAAACATTGTTGGGAGGTTTTTTACTGGGAATCCACTTTGCATTATTTTTTGGTTCCCTAAAACTCACAACTATTGCAAATGCAACTTTTCTGGGAACTTTGGCACCCATTTTCACTTTTCTTATTGAAAAGTATTTTTTCAAGCGCAATCATAATCCTAAATTGGTCTTGGGATTAGCAGTGGCTATTTTGGGAGCTTTCATAATTGTAGTAAACCAGTTTGATTTCTCCAGCGATTATACCTTGGGGAATCTCTTGGCAGTTTTTTGTTCTCTATTTCTTGGAATGGCATTCATTATTTCAGAAAATGTACGGAAGTCAGTTGGTGCCATTAGCTACTCTCGTACCCTCTTTACTACTGCCGCCATAACTTTATTGGGTATATCCCTTTTAACCGCAACACCCATTACCGGTTTTTCAACTTATGAATTTGGAGGATTATTTCTATTGGGACTTATTCCAACTATTTTCGGTCATGGATTTATGAACTATGCCGTAGGCTTTGTATCGCCAACAATTGTTGCGTCTGCCCCATTAGGAGAACCAATTTTAGCCACAATTTTGGCATATTTTCTTTTCAATGAAGTCATTGGGATTCCAATCTTAATTGGTGGCGGGTTTACTCTATTGGGATTGTTAATTCTTACTGGGAAAAAATAAAATATCAATTATTTTCAGGAACGTGATTTAGATCAATAATCAGGTAATAGAAAATGCTATAGATTTGAATTGTAAGTCAAAGAACATTTCTGTTCATCCGCGACTTACTCCTCAAAATTCCTGCAATTGGCTTTGATAAACGGTAAGGCTCCCCTGAAAAGGGGAGCCTTTTTTTTATATAAAAAAACCCCGTTAAAAACGGGGTTTTTGCCTCCTCCTCTGTAAAAAAGTAATATGGTAAAACTCTCCCTCCCTCAAAAGAAAGTATAATCAATCATACCATATTACGTAAAAAATATTTTAAAAATCTAAAACTTACATAAACTTTATATTGTAAGTATTTTGCCTACAAGAAATGTAGAGAGTTTTATTTTATCATGCAAGTAAATTATGTGCTTATTTAAAATTATTTTTTAATAGAAAGGAGTAAATAGTGAATCCACATTTAAGTATGCGCTCTGGAAATCCAGCACTATCTGCAAAAACATTTAAAAATGCCGTCAGTACGAGCGATGAGAAAATGACTATTGAAGGCACTGTAAATAAAACAGCGATGTCCCTTCTGCTGCTCATGGCGGCTGCATCCTATACCTGGTCGAATCCATCCCCGGGACTGATGATATTTGGTATGATTGGCGGATTTATCCTGGCAATTGTTACCATTTTTAAAAAAACCTGGGCCCCCTATACCGTTTCAGGCTATGCCTTATTAAAAGGCTTGGCACTGGGAGGGATTTCCAGATTTTTTGAAATGCAGTATCCCGGGATTGTGAGTCAGGCAGTTTTTCTAACTTTTGGAATTTTGGCAGCCTTACTTTTAGCCTATAAATCCGGGCTTATAAAACCCACCGAAAATTTTAAATTGGGTGTGGTAGCTGCCACAGGCGGGATTGCCTTTATGTACCTCATTAGC
Source organism: Fidelibacterota bacterium (assembly GCA_004124405.1). Taxonomy (GTDB): domain Bacteria; phylum Fidelibacterota; class Marinisomatia; order SCGC-AAA003-L08; family D37C17; genus D37C17. The sequence continues at coordinate 35,518 of SCKP01000004.1, forward strand.
TTTATCATGAGTATTTTTGGCTCTGGGTTGTCTATTATGAATACGGCAAACACTTCTTTGTTTAGCATTGGTTTCAGCGTTTTTGTAGTCATAATTGCTTCATTAAATTTGGTTCTGGATTTTGATTTCATTGAGGAAGGTGCTGAGATGGGTGCTCCCAAATATATGGAATGGTATGGTGCCTTTGGTTTATTGGTAACACTCATTTGGCTCTATCTGGAAATATTACGTCTATTGGCAAAACTTCAGTCCAGAAGGAATTAGTAATAGGTGAAGACTGAAATTATCGTACGGGTAGTGGATTGCCATATCTTCCGCTGGGAGGATGGGAATCCATTATACCTATTATTAAAACGTTCTGAAAATCAAATGTATCCCGGTATCTGGCAATGTGTTACGGGTAAAATTGAAAAAAATGAAAAACCTCATGAAACAGCAACCCGGGAATTAAAAGAGGAAACAGGTCTAACGCCCATTTCAATGTGGACAGTTGATCAGGTGAATCATTTTTTTGAAGCAGAACATAACCGCATGAACCTTATCCCGGTTTTTGGTGTAGAGGTGGAATCCTCAATAATCAACCTGTCACCAGAACATACCGAATTCAAATGGTGCAGCGTTGGTGAAGGTGTTGATCTCCTGCTATGGAATCAACAGAAACAAGGGCTATTAAATTTTCATCAAATGCTTACCAAAGAACCGGAAAAATTAAACCTATCCATCATCTTCTATAAAAAATAATTCACAAATTTATTCTTGCAAATGAGATCAAGTCTCATTTAAATTAATATAGTCAGGCAAATGCTTGATATTTAATAATCAATAATATATAAGAATTAAAAATGAAAACAATATTTACAGTTGTTTTTTTTGGAATCATTAATATGGCAATTGCACAGGATGAGTTTTTTCAGCCAGGGTCAACTATTGGTGGATATGGTGAGCTCCATTGGAATAAGGCCAATGATGCAGACGGGAATTCAACGAAAAACACCATGGATTTCCACCGCTTCATTATCTACTACGGTTATAACTGGACGGAGAAATGGTCCTTTAAATCTGAAGTAGAATTAGAACATAACTTTGTAGCTGATGATCATGGTGAGCTGGAATTGGAGCAAGCATTCGTGAATTACCATGCTGGTAACTGGGGCTTCCAGGGCGGTGTAATTCTTCCAACTGCAGGCTTATTAAACGAATACCATGAACCGCCATTATTTCTCTCTGTTGAACGGCCGGTTTATAGTAAATATATCATTCCCACCACCTGGTTTGGTAACGGGTTTGTCTTCTATGGTAACCATTCCGGATTCAATTTTCGATTAGCCCTTTTAGAAGATCTTAATGGCGACGGCATTGTAAAAGATGGACATATTAGAGGAGGTAGAGGCAAAGGATTTAAAACTACTGGTGAAAGCCTGACCAAAAATTTCAGCGCCTCTTATACAGGAATAAATGGACTTCGGGTGGGGGGCTCTTTCACAATGAATGAGGCGCCAACTTCTGCTATAAAAGCTGAAACTATTCATACTTGGGAATATACCCAAACAGCAGGAACCGAGACTGAAGATGATTCTGATGATTTTTGGGAGTGGGCTGACAAAGTAAAGGAAATTGAAGGAAAAGATGGTGGATCAATTGGTGTATCCCTTTTTGAAATTAATGCTAAGTATGATGCCAATAAAATTTTCGCAGTGCTTGAGTATGGCAAATCTGATTTCAAGGGAAATAATGCAAATGACTTTACTGACTTCAGTTCCAGCGGCTACTATTTAGATATGGGATATAATATTGGAGATTTCGTAAATACGAACAAGCTCATTCCCTGGCTGCGTATTTCTAATGTTTCTAAGAATGATGATGATGTTAAAAAACAAACGGACTATCTCCGTTTTGGTTTAACCTGGTGGCCCATTAATGATGTGGCATTCAAAACTGACTTTGCCAATGTTACTACTGATGGTACTACCACTACTGAATTTAATTTAGGGATTGGATATAAGTTTTAATCTGTAAATCGCCCACGAAACACACCAAAAACACGAAAATAATACAACTTGTGAAAGAGTATAATAACAAAAGGGAAACTTTAACCCTAAACATTTAGGGTCTTTCGTGCTGTTCGTGGGCAGATGAATTAATGAGATTACATTCCCCAATATTTAAATTGAAGTATTTTATTCTAATATTAATTTCTGCAATCCTTCTTGGAGGAAGTCCAATTCGTGATGCCACTGAAAATTATATTACCTCTCAATTTGAAGACAGTATTTCCGTAAAGATGCACACCCTGGTATTAGATACCGAATTAAAAGCATTGGTGCAAAATAGAGTAAAACAGAGGTTTTTTAGAGATGAATTGTATTATTGGACCATCACCCAAAAGGACACAACTATTGCCTATGCCCTAATGGATAATGTTTTGGGTAAATCAATGCCCATCACTTTTTTAGTTATTGTTGGAATTGATGGTAGAATAATAATTTCGAAAGTGATAAAATATCGGGAGGCCTACGGCGGTGAGGTGGGCAATAAAAACTGGCTGGCACAGTTTACTCATTTCAGTGATACTTCAGATTTTAAGGTGGGAAAAAATATTGATGGAATTTCCGGTGCAACCATTTCTGTGAACTCCCTTGCAAAGGGGATTCAAAAAATAGCTGTTCTGTTTCCCTTTATAAAAGATAAATTAAATTAATGGATAATATTTCAAATATCAGTTTATATCAATTACCCCGGGGAATAAAGCTTTTACTCATGTTAACTGTTCTAAATCTTACGGCTGGAGTTGGTGTTGGGTTATACTATGTTGCCAATACAACCCACCTTTCCCCAGAAGGTACAACCGAACAATTTAGAGGTTCAACTGTAGATAATAATTTTGATATCCCTGAAAAATTTCCCAAACCAATAAGTGAACTACTCACCACCACCCACAACCATATTATTTCAATGACCTTCATATTTTTTATTATTGGAGGAATATTTTATTTTAATTCTATCATAACAGGATTTTGGAAAACCTTTTTTATAGCTGAACCCTTCTTTTCTATTCTTGCCACCTTTGGGGGGATCTGGCTCATTCGCTTTATTCATCCTGGCTTTGCCTATTTAGTAATGTTTTCCGGCATACTCATGTACCTAAGTTTTTTCTTAATGGCCGGAACCATCATTTACGAACTATCCATTAAAAAGCAACCCTTTCCCTTGTAGCACAAAACCACCATCTTGAGGGGAGGGGGGAGAAGATTTAGATGAGGGGAAATACGACAGCTTGCCCTACACGTCCATTCGTGGATTGCAGAATTTGTATTATTAATTAACCATATTAAAGGTTTTCCAAAGAATTTTATTTGTAAAATGAAATAAAAAATCAGTGTTTCAATAGTAATCTATATTTATTAGAATATCCTCAAAACTCAGTAAACTTTCCCTTCAATTAAAACTAGTATTTCATACAAAAGCCAATACAATGCCGGAAATAAAGAAATCTGAAAAAGAACTGAGCACGGTTTATAGTCCGGCTCAGGTAGAGAATAAGTGGTATCCAATCTGGGAAAAATCAGGCGCCTACAAACCCGCCGAAAATGGAAACGACAGCTTTACACTAATGATTCCCCCGCCAAATGTTACCGGCATTCTGCATATGGGGCATGTGCTCAATATCTCCATTCAGGATGTGTTGGTCCGTCGTGCCCGTATGTTAGGAAAATCTACCTTATGGTTACCGGGGATGGACCATGCCTCCATTGCCACTGAAGCCAAAGTAACCAAAATGCTGAAAGAGGATGGCATTAATAAACGAGAGATTGGCAGGGAAGAATTTCTAAACCATGCCTGGAAGTGGAAAGAAAAATACGGTGGTATTATTTTCCAGCAGCTCAAAAAACTGGGCGCTTCCTGTGATTGGGACCGTGAAAAATTCACCATGGATGCGGACTACTCAAAAGCAGTAATGAAGGTATTTGTCCAGCTATATAATGACGGACTGATTTACCGCGGTGAGCGTATCATCAACTGGGATCCACAAGGACAGACAGCCCTCTCTGAAGAAGAAGTTATTCACAAAGATACTAAGGGGCATCTCTGGCATTTCCGCTATCCACTCAGCGATGGCAGTGCTCATTTAGTCGTTGCTACTACCCGCCCTGAAACCATGCTGGGGGATACAGGTGTTGCCGTAAATCCTAAAGATGATCGCTACACAGATTTGGTTGGAAAGACGGTTCTCCTCCCCATTGTAAATCGAGAAATCCCTATTTTTGCAGACGATTATGTAGATATGGATTTTGGTACGGGCTGTGTAAAGGTCACCCCGGCGCATGACACCAATGATTTTGAAATGGGTGAGCGAAACAATCTGGATATTATCAATATATTTCATCCGGATGCCTCATTGAATGAAAATGTGCCAAAGGACTATGTGGGGCTAGACCGATTTGAAGCCAGAAAAAAGGTAGTGGAAGCAATAGAAACATTGGGGTTCCTTGAGAAAATTGAAGATTATGAACATTCCGTGGGGCATTCAGAACGAACCGACGCGGTTGTGGAGCCATATTTGTCAAAACAGTGGTTTGTAAAAATGCAGCCATTAGCAGAACCGGCTCTTGAAGTGGTAAAAGATGGCAAAGTAAAAATATACCCTGAACGCTGGGTGAAGACCTATAATCACTGGCTGGAAAATATTAAAGACTGGTGCATTTCCAGGCAGCTGTGGTGGGGACATCGCATCCCCGTTTGGTATAAAGGAGATAAAATTTATTGCGGTTTAGTAGAGCCAGAAGAAGATGGCTGGGTTCAAGACCCAGATGTATTGGATACCTGGTTCAGTTCCTGGCTCTGGCCTTTTGCCACTTTGGGTTGGCCGGAAAAAACGGAGGATCTAAAAAAATTCTATCCCACACAAGATTTAGTTACCGGACCAGATATCATATTTTTCTGGGTGGCGCGAATGATAATGGCAGGCTTGTATTTTTGTAAAGAAATTCCCTTTTCAAATGTGTACTTCACAGGAATTATCCGAGATAAGCAGGGACGAAAAATGAGCAAATCATTGGGCAATTCTCCTGATCCCCTGGACTTGTTTGAAAAATATGGAGCAGATGCGGTGAGGGTATCTATTTTAATGATTGCCCCTCAGGGATTAGACATTCTTTTCAGTGAAGAACGGCTGGAACAAGGCAGGAATTTTATGAATAAACTCTGGAATTCAGCCCGGTTCATTAGAATGAATCTGGATGAAGGTCCACTTGAAAAGCTCTCTAATCTCGATGATGAAAAATTAGATTCTACCGATCGCTGGATACTTTCCCGATTAAATAATGTAATTGAGGAAGTAGATAAAGCCTATTCAGAATATAAAATGAATGAAGCCATTAAAAAAGTGTATGATTTCACCCGCGCTGATTTTTGTGACTGGTATATTGAATTTGCAAAAACACGATTTTATGGTGACGATGTGGAAGATCGTAAAACAGCACAAATTGTATCTGTTCATATAATGCGAATTATCCTGAAACTCCTCCACCCCTATTGTCCATTTATTACGGAAGAACTTTGGGAATCATTCAAAAAGCCAGAGGAAAAATTATTAATCTCGGAGACATGGCCTTTATCTGATTCAAAATGGATAAATAATGATGTGGAACAGGATGTCCAAATTCTAATGGATGTGATTTCTGCTGTGCGAAATATTCGGGCCAGCCTCAATGTTTCACCAGCCAAGGAAGCTGATCTTTCAATTAGAGGCAATGAAAATATGTGTGATTCTTTGTGCAAAAATGAAAATTATCTTCAAAGATTGGCAAAACTGAATGATATTCAATTTGGAGAAAATATTGCAAAACCCCCTCAATCTGCCACAGCTGTGGTGAAGGGGCTGGAAATTTTCGTACCCCTTGCCGGATTGATTGACATTAATAAGGAAGTTGAACGCTTGGAAAAGCAAATCCAGGATATGGAAGGACGCCTGAATGCTGTTACCAGGAAATTAGACAATCAGAATTTTGTTGAGCGTGCACCAGAGGATGTTATTACCCATGAACGGAATAAAATGCAGAATTATCAAGATGATTTAACAAAATTGCAGGAAAATTTGAATTCATTACAAAATTAAATTTATTTTATAATTACCCAAATTAAGCGCTGATGTCTGCAGCAACCACATATTACCAAACCAACCTTACTACCGATATTATCTACTTGAAAGGGGTTGGTCCGCAACGAGGGGGCGCCCTTAAAAGATATGGCATTGAAAATGTGGGGCAGCTCCTACATCATTTTCCTCGCCGATATTTAGACCGCACCAATATCAAATATATACGTGAAGTTAAAATTGGAGAAGAGGCTGTTATCATTGGAAAGGTTGCTTCCTTTGGTATGCAGCAGGCAAGGCGCCGCCGTTTCTTTCAAATGACCTTGAACGACCCCACCGGATACCTCACCTGTGTATGGTTTAACAGCATTTCATGGATTGTAGATAAATTTCAAGAAGGGGACTCCATTGCCGTTTTTGGTAAAATTGAATTCAGGAAGGGCTTTCAAATTACTCACCCGGAATTTGATATTCTTGAAGAAGGAGAAGACCCTGTAAACACCGGCAAAATATTGGCACAATATCCATCCACCGCCGCATTAAAAGCTGTAGGTTTAGAGGGACGCGGATTTAGAAAAATTATTAATGTAGCCCTGGAATTGGTCGTGGAGGAAATTGAGGATTATTTTACCCCTGAATTTCGGGATGAAGAAAAACTATTATCTCTCCATGAAGCATTGGAACAAGTTCATCAGCCCAATGACAAACCAAGTTTAAAAAATGCTATATACCGTCTCAAATATGATGAGCATTTTTTTCTTCAACTCCTCATGGCACTTAAAAGACAAGCCAAAGAAGAAAATTCAGGCCGGGTATTTTCCCAGCGGGGTAAATATGAAAAGGATATTTTTAAAAGCCTGGACTTCACCTTAACCGATGCCCAGATTAATGTGCTCAAAGAAATCCGCAGTGATTTGGCAAGGAGGAGTCCAATGAATCGTCTCATCCAGGGCGATGTGGGTTCTGGAAAAACTATCGTGGCAGTACTGGCAGCAGCCATCGTTATCAGTCACGGTTCCCAAGTAGCCGTGATGGCTCCTACGGAAATTTTGGCGGAGCAGCATTATTCCAGTTTTTTACAATTTTGTAAACCAGCCAACATTAAAATTGCCCTGCTCATTGGAAATCAGAAAAAAGCAGAAAAGGACAAAGTTTATTCACAATTAGAATCTGGGGAAATACAATTAGTGGTTGGAACCCATGCACTCATTCAGGAAGGTGTGACTTTTAAAGATTTAGGAATGATTATTGTGGATGAGCAGCATCGTTTTGGAGTAGAACAGCGGAAAGCTCTTATTGATAAAGGGTATTCTCCAGAAGTATTGGCTCTTACTGCTACACCTATACCACGAACATTGGCATTTACTATCCACGGTGACATGCATATATCTATTATTGATGAACTGCCGAAAAACCGTCTACCCATTATTACAAAAGTTGTGAAACCAGCGCGAATGGATCAAGTTTATGATTTTATGAAAAAGGAAATGGATGCAGGTCATCAATGCTTTGTTATTTATCCCATAATTGAAGAATCCGAAAAAATGGATTGGAAAGCATCAGATACAGGGTTTAAAAAATTAAGTGAAAAGGTGTTTGCTGATTATAAAGTGGGTTACATCCATGGGAAAATGAAAAAGAAAACCCGTGATGAACAGATGGCAGCTATGGCAAATAATGAAATCCAATGTCTTGTGGCCACCACCGTTGTGGAGGTGGGAATTGATATCGCCAATGCCACCGTGATGGTTATTGAAAATGCAGATCGGTTTGGACTGACACAGCTCCATCAGCTGCGAGGGCGAATTGGAAGAGGTAGTTCCCAATCATATTGTGTCTTAGTGAAAAATAGTAAAACGCCTGAAGCAGAGCATCGATTAAAAGTAATGGAATCTACAAGCAATGGTTTTAAGATATCAGATGAAGACCTTAAATTGAGAGGTCCGGGAGAGTTCTTTGGAACACGACAACATGGATATATTAAATCAAAAATTGCTAATTTTGTAGAAGATGGTCCTATCATTAGACAAACACGAAAGCGTGCATTCCAAATGGTTGAATATGACCCCAAACTGCAGCTTGATAAACATCAAAACATTAGAAAACAATTTAAAGAAAACTATCGGCACATGCTGGAGTTTGTAAATATCAGTTAATTCAAAAAGGTAAAATGAATAATCTCAACAAAATATTAGCAGCTATAGTTTTTGTATTTTCATTGGTGGTATATATTATGACAATGGCTCCTACCACATCCTTTTGGGATTGCGGTGAATTTATTGCCACCTCCGTAATTATGGGGGTTCCCCATCCTCCGGGAACTCCCTTCTTTCTCCTTCTGGGAAATTTCTTTTCTCAGCTCCCAACTTTCGCCGATACTGGGGCAAGGGTAAATCTCATATCTCCTATTTTCAGCGCATTTGCTGTGATGTTTTTATATCTTATTATTGTCCAGCTTATTGAAGAGTGGCGGGGTGAGGCAAAAACCTGGCCCGACTTCCTCATTACTTATGGCAGTGCAATTATTGGGGCGCTTACTTTTGCCTTTACTGACTCCCACTGGTTTAATGCCGTTGAAGCCGAAGTATATTCCATATCCACCTTTTTTACCAGTATAGTGGTTTGGCTCATTTTAAAATGGAGCACAAATTCAGGCCATGCCGGCAATGTTAGGTATATTCTCATTATCGCTTATATGTTCGGATTAGCTATTGGTATTCATCTGCTGAATCTTCTCGCCCTTCCATTTATTGCTCTCATTGTATATTTTAATAAATATGAATTTAAGGTAGGCACCTTTATAGCCACCATGGGAATTACCCTTTTTACTTTTATAGTGATTTACCTGGGAATTATAAAGGGTATCCCCAATTTAGCCAATAGTTATGGATTAAATTTCCCCATTATTATAGTGCTGCTTATCTTTGCTGCAACGGCTTATGCTGTTTGGAAAAATCATAATCAGCTTTCTACTATTCTGGCTTGTTTGGTATTGATCCTTATTGGATTTTCAACGTACTCCACCATATTTATCCGAGCCTCACAACATCCCAATATAAATGAAAACAACCCAGATACTATTAAAGGTGCATTGGCATATATGAACAGGGATCAGTATGGCGACTGGGAAATTTTGAATCCTGCTTTTACTATGGGAAGAGCTGAATGTTCTTACTCCAATCGCTGGACTACTAATAAAAGTAATCCCACTACCCGTGAAGAACTGAATTTCCTCTGGAATTATCAAATTAAGGAAATGTATCTCCGTTATTTTGCCTGGCAATTTGTGGGAAAGGAAAATCATGCAGAGCGAACTTGGGAATTAGTAACGTTAAAAGGGGATGTCATTAAAAAATTACGAGGAGTGGATTGGGGCAGGTATGGCCTTCCGTTCCCCTTGCTTTTTGGTATATTTGGAATGATATTTCATTTTAGCAGAGATTGGAAGCGAGCCTTGGCAGTGCTCTCCTTATTTTTGGCTACGGGGATTATGATCATTTTGTATTTGAATCAATATGATCCTCAACCTCGAGAAAGGGATTACTCCTATGTGGGCAGTTTCTTCACTTTTTCAATTTGGATAGGCATGGGTGTAGCAGCGCTTCAGGAGAAAATAAAAGAGTGGCTGGAGGGAGTAGAAATCGCTGGTTTTGTTTCCATTGGTCTCACCGGAATTATTTTTGTTGTCATGCCATTTACCATGCTGGCAACGAATTTTAAAGAACATAACCGTGATGGTAATTATGTAGCTTGGGATTATGCTTATAATATGCTGAACTCCTGTGAACCAAATGGCATTCTTTTCACCAATGGCGACAATGATACTTTCCCGCTTTGGTATATTCAGGAAGTGGAAGGGGTGCGTAAGGATGTGCGCGTGGTGAACCTCAGTCTGCTGAATACACCCTGGTATATTGAACAGCTGAAAAATAAAGAGCCTAAAATAAATCTCAACCTTAAGGATGAAAATATTGCTAAGCTTGACCCTGTTTTTGGAACGGCATACGCCCTGAATAAATGGACAAAAATCTGGCCAGAATTAAAAGCACAGTATAATCAATACACCAAAGCCCAATATGGGACTAGCTATTCTGTTTCAAATTTTGGTATTTTAAGTAAATGGGGACCGGTTGACGCCCAGATTAAAGATGGTGAAAACCAGATCAGTTGGCAAATTCGCCCTAAGCTCAGTAATTATCTGCGGGTACAGGATATTATGATTCTTCAAATTATTGAGGATGCCATAAAAGACCGTCCTATTTATTTTGCCGTAACAGTAGCACCTAATAATAGAATGGGATTAGATAAATATCTTGAGATGGAAGGGTTGGTATATCGAGTCACATTTGAGGAATCACCTAAAAGTACATCCATGCCCAGGCTGAATTATGACCGCATGGTTCAGAATATCACCGAGGCTCCCGATTTCACACAATTAATTGTAGAACCTGATGATTATTGGAACCATATTAATGCGGGAAAGGGTATTTATCGCTATACTAACCTGGATAATGGAGACGTATATTTTAACGAAAATATCCAGCGCCTGATTCAAAATTATAGATCCAGCTTTCTCCAGCTTGGTTTACAAAATCTGTATTCTTCAGATGAGGATGGAAAAGCGAAGACCCTGGATATTTTAGACAAGATGGATAATTATTTCCCCCAAAATGTAATTCCCACAACTGATGCAGAGTTGGATATTCAAATTGGTAGAATTTATATGCAGGCCGGGAAACCTGAAGAATTGAAAAAACGTCTGAAATCTGTGCAGCAGCGCAAGGACATCTCTTTGGAAACACAAATGTATATTGGTCAGATATATATGAATGAATTTAAGGATTACGATGGTGCAATTGAACATTATGAGAATTTATTTGATGAATATCCTTACATTCCTGATTTTCTCTATACTTTGGTACAAGCTTATGCAAAAGCGGAACGCCGATCTGAAGCTGTGGAAGTATTAGAACTCTGGCTGCGCTCTCACCCCAATGATTCCCAGGCAATTGACTGGCTGTCTATTCTAACACCACCCGCCCAGTAATGACCCAGAGTTCCACTCACCCCATGGTGTCAGTGGTGATTCCCCATTATGGCGGCACAGAGATTCTTGGTGACTGCCTTACTTCACTGAATAAATGTATCTATCCCAATCTTGAAATCATCGTTGTAGATAATGATTCTCCTGATGATTCAGTACAATTTATAAAATCCACTTTTCCGGATATTAAACTCATCCGGTCCGAATATAACCGCGGCTTTGCAGGCGGTTGTAATTTTGGCGTCCAGCATGCCAAGGGGGAATACCTCCTCATTTTAAATAATGATACCATCCATGAACCTGACTGGATTGATCGCCTGGTTAAAATGATGGAGTCCAATCCAAAAATATCAGCCGTTCAGCCCAAAATAAAGAATTATGATAATCGGGACTATTTTGACTATGCTGGTGCTTGCGGTGGGTTTATGGACAAGTATTGTTTTCCCTTTGCCCGAGGTAGGATTTTCAATACAGTTGAAAAAGATGAAGGTCAATATGATGAAGCTATTCAAATATTCTGGGCATCTGGAACTGCCTTCCTAACTCGAAAGGATGTTTTTAATAAAATAGGCGGATTTGACGAAACTTTTTTTGCACACATGGAAGAAATTGATTACCATTGGAAATCTCAAATGCTGGGAAATGAGATTTGGGTAGAGCCAGCCTCGGTCATATATCATAAGGGGGCAGTAACCCTGCCGGTGTCATCCCCCCAAAAAACCTACCTCAATTATCGAAATAGCCTTATATTATTGTTAACCAATTATTCAGTTGGTACTTCATTTCAGTTAATATTCCCACGATTTTTAATGGAGTGCATTTCTCTAACTAAAGAGATATTGACATTTAAATGGGGTCATGCTTTTGCGATTTTAAGATCTTGGATCTGGATATTGAGTCATTTGAGCCTTTTAAAGAAAAGGCGAGATATTCTAAATCAGGACAAATTAATATCTCCTGAGCTGATATTTCAAAAAAGTATTGTTGTAAAATATTTTATTGGTAAAATAAAAAAATATTCAGAATTAGAATGGTAAAAAAGAGAGAAGACCTATTGGAATTATTTATTAATATTTATTATGATTAAGCCTTCTCTTTTCATAATTCGCAATATCTGGTGGCTGGTTCCTATAGTAGTAGTTTTCATTTTTTGGGAACATACTGCACCCATTCTTCTCATGTTGGTCTTTGCCTTTTTGGGACGGGTTATACTTCACCCTGTGGTTCGCCAAGTAGAAAAAGTGACGGGAAATCATAATTGGTCTGTGATGATAGTGATTTCACTTCTGCTGGTATTTCTGATTATTCTTTCAGGTTCCCTTTTCCCAATAATTGGCAAACAAATTGCAGCTCTGCAGTCTTCACTATCAATGGAAACTCTGGCAAAATTTCAGACAAAACTCACATTGGTATTAGAAAGCATTTTACCCTCATTTTTATTAAATATTTATAATGATGTGATGACTCATTTGGACGCCGCAATTTCAGAAATATGGGCAATGGGATTGTCACATATTAAATCATTTATTGGTGGAGCAGGATCTTTGGCTTTTGCTTTAGGATCAGCCTTCCTCTCTTTCTTAATAATTATTGTTTTCATGGTCATATTTTTACTTGATGGGAAAAAGTTTACTTTTGCCTTTTTACATGCTGTACCAGGGGAGCATTATGGCACTGCCAAACGAATGCTGGACAAAATATCACTACAAATTCAGGCCTATATACGGGGACAGTTAATTGCAGCCACATCTGTTGGAATTACATCAATAATTGGTCTATATATTCTACAATGGATCACCGGAATTTCAATTCCCTATACCATTCTAATTGGGATAGGAGCAGGACTTTTCAACCTTATTCCTTTTGTGGGTCCAATTGCGGGAATGATTCCCGCTCTGATTTTGTATTTGGTTACTGATCAAACTATGCCCATTCATATAATTTACGTACTGCTCATTATAATGGTATTTGCCATAGTGCAGCTTATCGATAATTTGGTAGTGTCTCCCTATATTATGGGTGGAAGTGTGGGGCTGCATCCGATTTTGGTGATAATTTTGGTATTGCTCGGTGCATCTGTAGGCGGTATCCTGGGAATGCTGTTTGTCATCCCAATTGCTGCTATACTAAAAGTTGTATTGGGTGAGTTTGTAATTAATTTAAAGAAATAAGTACATTGAATAGTTCACCACGGAGACACAAAGCCACCGTGATTTGTTCATCTGAAAGAAGAAAAATTAAAATATGTCCCAGTTATTTAAAATAAACCATTCGGATAAAAATACTTCTGCCCGCAGTGGTGTAATACAGACCGATCATGGAAATATTACCACTCCCTTTTTTATGCCGGTGGGAACGTACGGAGCGGTTAAAACGCAATCATCAGAAGAAATTGCAGAACTTCCCAGCTCGATTTTATTGTGCAATACTTACCATCTCTATTTACGACCGGGAACGGATATTTTACAAAAAGCTGGTGGACTGCATGGTTTCATGCATTGGGATAAGGCAATTCTCACTGACTCTGGCGGGTTTCAGATTTTTAGTTTAGAGGGTTACCGGAAAATTACCGATGACGGTGTCACCTTTCGCTCTCATTTGGATGGCTCGGAGCATCATTTTACTCCGGAAAAAATAGTGGATATCCAGCGTATTATCGGCTCGGATTTTATGATGATGCTGGATGTCTGTCCACCTGGAGATGCGGATCACAAAACCTGGATGGACGCCCTGAATACCACCACCAATTGGGCGAAACGGGGCATGAAACATTTTCGAGAGACTGACCCACTTTATGGACACCAACAAATTCTCATTCCAGTTGTTCAAGGGGGCACCGATAAAGAATTACGAAAACGGTCTGCCTCTGAGCTCTGCGAATTAGATGCGGATGCCTATGCCATTGGAGGATTGGCTGTAGGTGAACCCAAACCTGAATTGCTGGAAACAGTGGAATGGATGGATGAGTTTCTCCCCAAAGAAAAACCCCGTTACCTCATGGGTGTTGGTACTCCGGCAGATTTAGTCCGTAACGTGGCTAGAGGGGTGGATATGTTTGACTGTGTTATGCCCACCCGCAATGGCCGTAATGGTCAGCTTTTTACGTTTGATGGAAAAGTAAACATCCGCAATGCCAGATATAAAACAGATTTCTCAGCCATTGATGATAATGGCATTTCACCTATGTCAGAAAATTATACCAAAGCCTACCTGCATCATCTTTTTAAAACGGAAGAAATTTTAGGTTACCGCATTGCCACTCAGCATAACCTCCATTTTTACATCCATCTCCTGCAAACCATGCAGGATAAAATTAAGGCTGGGAATTTTGAGAGCTGGGCTAAAGGATTTTTGGAAAGGTATGAAGGGAAAGGGATTTGATTTTACCGAAACCCATCGGATGGCTCGAAGCCATCGGATGGATTACGAGGGTCAAAAGTTATAACTCAGAAAACTTATCGGTATACTCCACTAATTTACTGGCAATTCCTTCTTCGGTCATAGAGTGCCCCGCATCCTGTACAATTTCAAAATCTGCTTCAGGGAAGGCTCGGTGCAGCTCCCAGGCAGACACCATAGGACAGACCACATCATAACGACCCTGCACAATCACTGCCGGGATGTGCCGGATTTTATCCACATTTTCAAGCAGCCATTCATCTGTGTCGAAAAATCCGCGATTGGTAAAATAATGACATTCAATACGGGCAAATGCTTCAGCTACTTTTGCATCTTCAAAAGCATGGAGTGATTTCTCCGATTGAAATAGTTTACTGGTTCTGGCTTCCCAGATTGACCAGGCTTTGGCTGCTTCAATTCGCACAGAATCATCATTTGAGGTAAGCCGTTTATAGTAAGCCGTCACCATATCATGACGCTCATCTTCCGGGATGGGCTTTAGGTAATGCTCCCATGCATCCGGGTAGATATTGGATGCACCATTCTGATAAAACCAGTCAATCTCCTTTTTGCGGATCATAAAAATGCCTCGCAACACTAATGCTTTACAGCGGTCCGGGTGAGTGATGGCATAGCTCAGTGATAGAGTGGATCCCCAACTTCCACCAAATATTACCCACTCTTCGATTTCTAAATGCTCCCTGATTTTTTCAATGTCTGCCACCAAATCCCAGGTTGTATTTTCACGAAGTTCAGCATGGGGAATACTCTTACCACATCCTCGTTGATCAAAAATTATGATGCGCCATTTTTGGGGATCAAAATATTGGGGGTAAATAGTTTCAATTCCTCCACCGGGACCACCATGCAAAAAGATAACGGGCTTCCCATTTATATTCCCGGATTCTTCAATATGAATGGTGTGGAGGTCTGAGACCTTTAAATCAAATTGGTTATAGGGTTCTATTTCCGGGTAGAGTTGTTTCATATTTTCCTTTTGTATTATAATTGGGCAGTGTCACAATCCATTGTGCCACTACTAATAGAGTCTTTTCTTACAGACTCGATTCTTCAGATCTTTTCCTGCCAAATACCGGTTCAAATTATCAGCAAACTGCACCATCACATCATGTTGATATTCAGGAAAATTACCTGATATATGGGGTGATAAAAATACATTGTCTAATGCAAACAATGGGCTTTCTTTCGGCAAAGGTTCTTCTTCAAACACATCCAGTGCTGCTCCTGCTATTGTTTTAATTTGGAGCGCTTTAATTAATGCAGCCTCATTAATAATTTTTCCTCTGGCAATGTTAATGATGATTGCCGATGATTTCATTGTTGATAATTCCTTTTTATCAATCATTCCACTTGTGAGCGGTGTCAGCGGACAAGCAACTACAACAAAATCGCTGTTTTTCAACAGATGGCTCAATTTTGAAATGGGGATGAGTTCATCTACGGTTTTCTTATGTTCTACTTTTTTCTGCAGACGTCGGGTAGCAATCACTTTCATATCAAATGCTTTGACTTTTTTGGCGATGGCCATTCCTAATGAGCCAAATCCAATGATACCTACGGTTTTGCCCTTAAGCTGTACCATTTGTTTTGCAACTTCCCATTGAGTCCAATTCGTGGTTTGCATAAATTCATAGCAGTCTTTAAATCGTTTGGCAAAATAAAGAATGGCTGACATAACAAATTCTGATACGGGTCCGGCGTGAACACCACTGGCATTGGTAATGATGGTTTTACTTTTTAAAATATCAGGAAATAAACTGTGTTCCAATCCGGCAACGCCAAAGTGGATCCACTTCAACCGATTAGTTGCATGAAAAAAGGATGTTTCTTTAATATGATAGGTGGTGAGAATATCTAATTCCGGGATTATCTTTGTTAGCTCTTCATCAGTAGGAATATGGATGTATTCCAGTCCATTTGTAGATATCACTTCAGACTTGAGAACAGAAAGCAAATACTTATACTTCTCAAGGTTTTTGGTAAGCTGAATGCCTATTCTTAAGGATGACATCTTGTCAAACTCCTGTCTCCTGCTTCCTGTCTTCTTACTCCTTGCCCCTTTCTCCTCAATTTATATACTGCCTCAACTTTTCAAACAACTGATGGGTGGCTTCCACATCCCGCATAACATATTCATTTACTGCCTCAATATTCCCCTCATCAAAGGCTTTAGCTACTGTATCCCCTTTTACTTCCCCCTCCTTTGGAGAAGGAATTCCAAAAGACCTGCAGGCTATATCCATGCTTACCGCATTAAAATTATTCCAGTTACAGAGATACATCATAAGGTCAATATGACTTTTATAGGAAAAGCGCCGTAGATCTTTGAAATTCCAATTATTGATTTCAATTCCATAATGGGCGGCTCGTACAATTAGAAATGGAATATCAAATCCAAGACCGTTATAGTGTATATATCTTGCATTTTTTGAACTGGAATGATTAATGATATTAAAGAAGGCCTTTAGTGTAGCCTCTTCACTGTTTTCACATATTACCTTATCTCTTGAACTTTCATCATCCTGCAGCCAGCGTAAACCAATACATAGGACTCGTCCGAAAAAGGGGGAAGTAGAACGAATAAGAGATTCTGCATTTTCTGGGTCTTCGCCAGTGCGTTCAACCCGTACCTGAGTTTTTTGGGCGATTACCTCTTCTACTGACGCATCAATAGTTGGGCGGGGTATTGTTTCAATGTCTAATACGAGAAATGCCAAAGAATTACCTAATTTAGAGTTGTTGGTGAAACCGTTAATTTAAAATAGTTCAAGCAAGGCCGGGTATAGTTTCATTAATAAAAAACGGGAGACCAATTTGACCTCCCGTTACTTAATATTAAAGTTTATTTCTACCAGTCATCGTCTTCATCCTCTTCTTCCAGATACTCAGCTTCTTCTTCCAGCCAGGCATTGAATTCTTCTTCCGTTTCCACTGTTAGGAATCCACGCATTTTATAATGAGAGTTTCCACAAAGTTGAGCACAAGCGATTTGAAATCCCCTGAATTCATTCTTTTTTTCTTCACTTAATATTTCCCAGGTTTCCTGGCCTAAGCCCATATAATTACCACTTGGACTATATCGATTTGTATCTTTTATCTTATTTATAAATTCCGCCGAGGTCATGGTAGGTGTAAAGTATACGGGAATAGTCATTCCTGGCAGGGCATCCTGTTTCACCCGCATTTCCGGAATACCGAAACTATGAATCACATCCTTTGAGGTCAGGTGAATGAGAACCTGTTGATTTACCGGTAAATGCAATTGATTGAGAGTAACAATATCATCAGCGCCAGCTCCACCCCTCACAAGACCAATTGGATTGGATTCCTCATCCACCAATTTAATATCAGTATCGCCAAACTCACCATCAGCCCCCGGGTAATGAATATTCCAGGCAAATTGCTGTGCTATAACACGGACCTGAATCGCCGCATCCGCATCGGGAACGGTGGTTCTCAGTTGTGACCAGAGCGGAATGGATAATCCAACTAGAAGAAAAGCTTCAACTATAATTACTCCATACTCTGCAAATTTTGAGTAATGAGATTGAACTCCATTATAATCAGCTTTTGGATTTGATTTTGAATTAAATTTAATAAGCGCGATAATGAAATAGAGCCCCCAGCCTGCAAATAAAATGAACATGACCCAATGTACCCAGCCTAACACCAAATCCATTATAAGGCCATGACTGGCAGCGTTTACCGGCAGCCCTAAATGATCACTTATTTTTCCAAGATATTCAATCATGTTTCCCCTAAGAATTATTTAATTTTTTTGTTCTCATTGAAATTTTAAAAATAGAATAAGCCACAATAAGTAAAATGAAAACAATGAAACCCAATAATGTCAATACGCCCATATTCATTCCATGGCTCATGGGTGCATCCGGATTGCCGTAACAAACTGCACAGGGATATATAAACCCCGGAACAAGAATTGAGATTATTGTAACTATTCTAATCATTTGTTAGTCCAGCAATCTCCTTTAAAAACCACTTCCCGTAAACCAATAGACCAACTGTAAATAAAACTGCAATTGATGCATAAATGATATATGTTATCTTTCCAAATTGTGACCATTCATTATAACACCAGTAACCAAAAAAAATGGAAAATAGAGTGGAGATACAAATAAAGATAATATGAAAAGATTTCAGGGACATTGATTTAATAATGACTCATGAGGTTTAAATCCCATAACAGCGGTATAAAAAGCAATAAGCTTAGAAAAAATACTGTTAATAATAATATCCAGTGAATTATTTTCTTTTCAGAATTTAAATGCATGAAGTTAGCAGCTACCAGATACCCTTTTATTGCGGCAATGGTAAGCCCCACAAATACTGCCCCGGCAATTGAATTTTGTACATTGAATTCCATGTAAGATGCAGCCACAGTAAGCGCTGTGCCAATTAATAAGAATACAAAAATTTTCCGGTAATTAGCAATATGGTGCGTCATGTCTTTTACTGACATTGATTCTCCTTAATTTAAAAGATATAAAATTGGAAAGAGGAATATCCAGACCAGATCAACAAAGTGCCAATAGAGACCCACGATCTCAATCCGGTTGGTAAACCGTTCAGGTTCATTGTCCCACATTTTTATTCCCGGTCCGAAAAAATAACCTAAGACAATCATGCCGCCGATGATATGCAGGACATGGAGTCCAGTTAGTGTGAAATAGAGGGCCATATAAGTATCATGCGATGGTACAAATCCCTCATGAATTTTATGTGAATATTCAAAATATTTCACTATCAGAAAGACCAGCGCGCAAAGAAGAGTTGTTCCCAAATAGATCCTGAATTTTCTTAAATCCTTCATTTTTAAAGATACCCAGGCCATCACCATGGTTACACTTGAAGCAATTAGAACAACAGTATTAAAGGTTGCGTGAGGAATAGTTTCTTTCAGTATATGCATTATTGAACCATGTTCACCAATAGGCGGCCAAACCGGTGCACCTGTACGGAGCAATATATAGGCTGAAAATAATCCACCGAAAAGCATGACTTCTGATGCCAGAAATAGCCAAATCCCTAACTTGGAGTTATAGAGGCCGGTATCTTCTCTTACTTGAACATTATAGGGTATTTCCATCAACGATCCTTAATTAATTTTGAAGTTTGAGGAGTAAAATCAGTACTATCGCCAGGCACACTGTACTCGTAAGGGCCGCGGTAAACTGTGGGTACTTTTTCAAAGTTACCATGCCCCATCGGCGGTGAAGTTGTATCTGTCCATTCTATGGTTGTGGCCCGCCAAGGATTAGGGTCAGGTTCCGCTGCCTTTTTCCGCAATAAAGTACGAATTAGGTTGATGATAAAAGGAATTTGGGCAATTGCCAGCAGCCATGCTGAATATGACATGAATTCATTCAGGTGCAGTGTCCCCTGAGCATGGGCATAGGATTCTCCGCCATCTGCCAGGCGGCGGGAAACACCAGCCATTCCCTGTATAAGCATGGGCCAGAAAATTCCATTCATAAATATAAATGAAAAGAAAAAGTGGATTTTCCCGAGCGTTTCATCCAACATTTTTCCTGTCATTTTAGGGAACCAATAGTAAATTCCTGCAAAAATTGCGAATATCGTTCCCGGCGCAACTACGTAATGGAAGTGCCCGATCACATAGTAAGTATCATGAAGATGGATGTCTAGAGTTGATAATCCCAGAGGCAAGCCGGTTAAGCCGCCAATTCCAAACATGGGAATCCAGCCCAGGGCAAATAACATGGGTGTGTTAAAGCGGATTGAACCGCCCCAGAGTGAGAGCATGAAACAAGACAATATTATAACTGACGGTACCGAAATAATCATGGTGGTGGTCTGGAAGAAAATAGACATTCCCTGTCCCATCCCCGTCATAAACATATGGTGCGCCCAAACTATAAAGGACATGAAACCCAAAAACACAACAGAATAGACTAGAGATTTATAACCCCAGATTGGTTTCCGCGTATTATTGGCGATGATTTCGGCTATAACTCCCATCCCGGGTAAAATTAGTACATACACTTCGGGGTGTGCTAAAAACCAAAATAGATGCTGCCATAACAATGGACTGCCGCCGCCACTGACATCCAGAGCCTCCCCGCCAACTACCAACCCTGAAGGCAGGAAAAAGCTAGTATCAAATACACGATCCATTAACTGTAAGAACCCAGCTGCTTCCAAAGGGGGAAATGCCAGTACCAGCAAAAATGAGGTGACAAACTGCGCCCAGACAAAGAAGGGCAGCCTCATCCAGGTGAGACCCGGTGCCCTGAGCTGTATAATGGTTACAATAATATTTATGGAGCCCAGAAGAGATGAGGTAATGAGAAATACCATGCCTAAAAGCCAAAAGGTTTGACCGGTAGTGGCAATAACTGATAAAGGGGGATAGGATGTCCAGCCGGAATTAGCAGCGCCGCCAGGGAGGAAAAAACTGACCAGCATGATGACACCACCAATGAAATACACCCAATAGGATGTCATATTCAGTTTTGGGAATGCCATGTCCGGAGCGCCGATCTGTAATGGAACGATATAGTTACCAAATGCACCTACTACCAAGGGTACCACACCAAGGAAAATCATAATGGTGCCGTGCATGGCACCAAATACGTTATAGAGATCTGAGGGTAAATTTCCAATGCTGGCGAAACCATTTAACTCGGCCAGCCACTGGATCAGTCCGCCGATAACCGGAACCGCCTGATCCGGAAATGCCAATTGCCAGCGCATGACCATCATGAGGGAGAAACCAAAGAATAAGAATAGCAGGGCAGTTATACCATATTGAATTCCAATGGTTTTATGATCGGTTGAAAATATATATTTCCGCCAGTAACTTTCTTCGTGGTGTGAATCAGACACTAAATCCTCCAGATTCGTATAAATTATGTTTTTTTATGTTTGAATTACCTTGATATGGCAAGCAAGAACAGCAGAAAATTTATTGAAGGTAATGAATACAGACAAAAAGAAATTTAAAGGATAAACATTAAGAGCAGGATTTTCATTCATAGTCAAATATTAGTTCATATTAAGGTAACAACATACAATAAATTATGGGGTTCATTTCTATACAATATTTCTTGAATAAAAACTTTCTAATATTTCTAAAAGTGGCCGGTGTAGTCTTATCATTATACCTGTTTCTGGTTGGAATCAATGGGCTGTCAACAGCCATAAAACATTTGGGTGGAGACTTTGCGGAAAAAATGCTGTCAACTACCAGCAATCCGTTTATAGCCTTATTTATTGGAATTCTTTCCACAACGATATTTCAAAGTTCCTCAACCACCACCTCTCTAATTGTGGGTATGGTGAGTAGTGGTGCATTGACTTTAGGAGGAGCAATCCCCATGATTATGGGTGCTAATATTGGTACCACGGTTACCAACATTATAGTTTCCATTGGACATATAAATCGAGGCAACGAATTTAAGCGGGCTTTTGCAGCGGCAACCGTTCATGACTTCTTTAATGTATTTGCAGTTATTTTACTATTTCCAATTGAAATTGCCTTTGGACTACTGGAAAAAACAGCTTCAGGATTAGCCTCTTTCCTCTTTGGTACCGTTAGCGTTAGTAATGAGTTCAACAGTCCGATAAAGGCTGGTATAAAATGGGGTGTCCATCATATAGAAAGCCTGTGTTTTGAAAATAATATTGTATTTATCATCCTCAGTGTTTTACTGACCTTTGCTATGCTGTATTCTATTGTCAAACTATTAAGGAGTTTAGTTTTGGATAATGTTCAGCAATTTTTTGATCAATATATTTTCAAGACAGCAATTCGTGGTATTTTGTTTGGAATGCTGTTAACTATTATGGTGCAAAGTTCATCAATTACCACCTCCACCATTGTTCCCCTTGCCGGGGCAGGAGTACTCACCCTGAGGCAGGTGTATCCATTTACTTTAGGTGCAAATATTGGCACCACCATAACTGCAATTTTGGCCGCACTCACCCTTAACGTAACAGCGTTGGTAGCTGCATTTGCTCATTTATTTTTTAATCTCTTTGGAATTCTAATTATTTATGTGAATCCACTATTCAGAGATATACCCATTAACCTGGCTAACTGGATTTCGGAGGTTGCAATAAAGAATAAATTTATTCCGCTGGTTTATTTAGTCTGTTTTTTCTTTCTTTTACCATTTTTAATCATATTTATCGGGAGACAATAATGTTTAAACAAATCTTTGAAATTTTCAAATCAGATAGCTTATACGAGCAGGCCTTAGTTGAGTGTCATGAAATGTTGGATATTGACCTCACCATGTTCAAAGCTTCAATCCAGTCATTACGAAAATCAGATTCAGCGGATATTGATATTGATATTTTTGCAATGGATAAAAAAATTAATGAATTCGAAAGAGATGTCCGCAGAAAAGTAATGACCCATTTAGCAGTTGGAGGAAAGGAAGATATTGGGTCCGGCTTGGTATTGGTATCCGTAGTAATTGATATTGAGAGAATAGGAGATTATACCAAGAATATTTATGATCTCGCGGTAAATCATCCTAAGAAACTGGATGGTGGTACTGTTGAAGAAAATTTGGCTGATGTAGAAAAAATATCCTTCGATTTATTTGAAGAATCCATAGATGCTTTTAAGAATCAAGATATTGAAAAAGCTCGAAGTCTCATGGGATCATATAAGGAAAATATATCTTTCCAATGTGACACAATCACCAATAATATAATTAGAGGAAAGGTTGGAGATATTGAAGCTGGAAGAGCGACATCAATTGCGCTTTATGCCAGATATTTAAAAAGGATTGCCGCCCATTCAAGAAATTTAATTTCAAGTATTGTGAATCCATTTGAGCGTATTGGGTACCCGGAGAAGTGAATAAATTTATTTGGCTCTATCTCTCTGCATTTGGGATTATGTTTGCCATTTTATCATGGTGCCAAGAGTCGGGACTACTATCAAAAGATATTGGGTCAGGAAAAGGATTCTTAGCACTTTTAACCGGGTCAGCATTGTATTATATAGTTGGCAGAAAAATTTAATAAATAAACAGGAGAAAAAATGAAAAAAATACTATTGGTAGTAAGTATAACTGGATTCATGTTTGCGGAAGGCAAGATTGGTGGAGTTACCTATTTTGATTTCATCAGCACAGATGATTCCTCAGCCTTTAATTTTCAACGTCAATATTTTGGTTATAGTGGTGATATATCGGACAAAGTCAGCTATAAAATATTATTTGATGTTGGTAGAACAAATAAGAATGATGGTGAGGATACACGGCTTGTCACTTACCTCAAAAAAGCCCAGGTTAATTATAAATCTTCATTGGGCAAATTCAACTTTGGATTGATTGGTATGAATACCTATGCTGTGCAGGAAAGTAATTGGGGTTACCGTTTTATTGAAAAGTCTGCCATTGATAAAAATGGATTTTCATCTACAGCTGATTTAGGGGTGGGTTTTTCAAAATCAATAATAGATAATCTCAATTTGAGTTTTCAAATAGTAAATGGTGAGGGATTTAAAAAACCACAAGGGGATAAATACCATAAAATTGCATTCAATGCAACCTATGGCGAAGGTAACTTAATTAAAAATGATGGTTACAATGCTGGTGTTGTTTATACCACCGAGCAAACTGACACTGACCCCATTACAATGACCAGCATATTTGGCGGTTTTGCTGGAATGGGAATTCGAATTGGGGGTGAGTATGATATGAAAACAATAGGTGGCGTAAACTCAAATATTGTTTCAGTGAGCACCAATTATACTGTACGGGATAATATAGATGTTTTTGTCCGCTATGATATTTACGATGGTGATACATCTATTGACAATGATGGTGAAAATTATCTCGTTGCAGGAATAGTTCTAACCTGTGATGGCGGTATTTCTGTTGCCCCCAATGTGAGAACTACCACCTATGAGGATGAAACAGAAGCTTTAACAGAATACAAGGTCAATTTTCAGTTCAAATTTTAAGAGGATTTCAAATACAACCAATAAGTTGTTATACTCAGATAATTAAGATTGGGTAAGGTTTATCACTAAACGAAGGAATTTGATGGGTTGGATTTTCCTTTCTCCGGCCCTCCTTCTCCTTTCGTCCTTTTTTACTCCTGAACATCCAATTTAGTAAAATACACCCTTGCCGCTTGCATAACTTTTGGCGCTAAAATGATGGATGATACCATGGTGGGAATTGCCATGAGTGCAAACATTCCATCAATAAAATTGATGACTATATCAATGGTTATGACTGAGGCTAAAATAAGACTCAAAGTATAAAATATACGGTAGGATTGTTTCCATTTATTTCCAAACAGGAAGGCGGTGCATTTAGAGCCGTAGTAGGAAGAGCCAATCATGGTGGTAAGGCTGAAAACAATAACAATCAGTATGAGAAGTGGTTTACCAATAATGGGAAGTCCAACCTCAAATGCCTGAGTGGTCATAGATATTCCATTCAAATCAGGGTTTGTCCATACACCTGAAGATAATATTACAAATCCAGTAACGGAGCAGACTATAAGGGTGTCAATCATGGGTCCCAGCATGGCCACCAACCCTTCCCGGATAGGTTCTTTGGTAATGGCTGCGCCATGAGCCATGGCTTCCGTACCAATACCAGCTTCGTTAGAAAATGCAGCCCTGCGGATTCCAATTACAATGACGGCTCCCATACTGCCCCCCAAGACCGCTTCACCAGTGAATGCATCCCGAACAATGGAAAAGAAAATATCATCAATCATGGTAAAATTGCGAATCAAAATGATAGCTCCACAGAGCATATAAATAACCACCATGGATGGCACCAGTTTTGAAGCCACCTGCCCTATCCGGCGGATGCCGCCAAAAATCACTGCCGAAATAACTCCAGCCATAAGAATGCCGATTAATAATTGTCCCAACATGGGATTATTTTGAAAATATCCAAAGGGAGTATAAATCTGATCCTGCACTATTTGGGTGAGCTGATTTGCCTGAAAAAGGGATAAGCATCCTAATAACCCGGCAAAACTGAATAGATATGCCAGGGGGTGAAACTTCTTTGACAGCCCTTGGGTGATGACATACATAGGTCCGCCCTGAACTTCTCCATCTTCATCGGTTCCCCGGTACATAATTGCCAGGGTACAGGTGAAAAATTTGGTAGCCATTCCCACAATTGCACTGACCCACATCCAGAAAAGGGCACCGGGGCCGCCAGTATGTATGGCAATTGCAACACCGCTGATATTTCCCATACCTACCGTACTTGCCAAAGCGCTGGACAATGCCTGAAAATGGTTCACCTGTCCCGGGTCACTGGGGTCATCATATTTTCCCCGGAGTACATTTAGTCCATGCCGGACATATCGAAATGGAATAAATTGGCAATACAAGGTAAAAAATAAACCACCACCCAGCAGAAGAACCAGCAGGGGAGGTCCCCACATGAATTCAGCAAAGGCAGCAATGAGTGTATCCAGTTTTTCAATCATAATTTTCACTTCAAAATATGGAGTGGATTAACCATGTTAATCCATGCATCAACACACTTCGACTGCTGCTCAGTAAAGAAGGTTGATGCAGTCCAAAATTAAAACAGTTCTATAAACCAATTTTAAAGGTTTTGAATTCCCTTCCAAATTAAATCTATAGTTGAGCTATCTTCGGTTTTACTTTTTGTAGAACTTTCATTAATTTGTTCTTGATTGTCCTTCATTTCTTGTGAAATCTCTCTTTTTTGCTGCAGCCTGACTGCAAAAAGAAAACAACAATCATACCGAATATGAATAAATAATGAAGGAATTTCATTAATATTTTTACCTTTTAATTTGGGTTAAATTACAAATTTATTTCGTTGATGCTTTAGGGAAATGAGAGTAAAACATTAATTATAATTTTGGAAATATAACAGATTATCATTTAAATTAATATGTGCCTTCCCAATTTAATATTCGTGTTGTCATTACCAGTTTATTTATTTTGTCGCTAATCCTTAGTATTATCAGCTGCGAAAGTACACTTGACAAATCCACAACAAAATCTCAAAAACTCTCCTTTAAAATAAATCATAGCTTACTTAATAAGACCCCCCTTAAGACTAATGAGGGATTTACTATTTATGCACCAATTAACTGGCTTCCTTTTGACTCCTCTAGTTTTATTCAATTAGAAGGAGCAATTGAGGCAAATGAAAACTTAATACCATTAGAATTGGTTGGAGGATATCAGTCAAAAGATTTGGCAACTTGTATTATTTCTAAAATAAGTTCTAATAAAGAAGATTTTCAATATATTCCTGAAAATTATAATGATATTTTAAAATCTCAATTTTCTACTGAAAATATTATTTAAAGAAAATTTATTAAAATTTAGTAGATCTATATTTTTCAATATAATCTATATAATTTATATTTTACCTCTTTTAGCTTTTTCTATTTTCTAGTTCTCTTTAACGATTCTAAACTGTTTTACTTATCTCTTTGTTATTTTTGCTATTCCCTAGCTTTTTTTTCTA
>SCKP01000067.1 GCA_004124405.1 Fidelibacterota bacterium
ACGCTGCTGAAGAATAAATCAGCAGAAATAAGATTCTTAAAAATTCTTATTCCCTAAATAATCTATAAAACTATTTATGAATGAACTATTAAAGCGGTTGGGCATTGGCGCCTTAATCGGTCTTGTAACAGGTCTAGTCATTAGCTTTGGGACCAATGCTGAAGGATTCTTCCTCACAGATTTATTAGATGGTTATGAATTTCAATCCTATGATGCCCGTATGCGAACTAGCGTGGCTGGTGTGGAAGAAGCATCCATTGATACTGTTGTCATTATTGACATTGAACAGCAGTCAACTGCACCAACAGAAGAAGGAGGTCTCGGTCGTTATTATAATTGGCCGCAAGCATATCATGGCCAGTTAATTGATGTTGTCAGTTCCGGTGAGCCGGCAGCGCTCCTTTTTGATATTATTTTTGATCAAGAGAATACGTTTAATTTTGATTTGGTTAATGCACTGAATAGTGATAATTCACCAAACGATGAATATTTAGCGGATGTCACCAATCAATTTCTCTTAAGCAATGATCCAACACGAATGGTGTACTCAACATATGAGAGTCAGAAAGCATATCATTCATTGGTCTTTGAATCGGAGGATACCCTAATATTCTTATATAAAATGGATTCAGAACCTGAGGGCTATAATCGCCCTGATCATATAATTCAATTACCCATTGAACAGGCCAAGCGACTTCCAAGAGCAGACCGATTGGGAAATACCTATGTTGATTTATTACAAGCTTCGGTCCGAACGGGGAGTGCTAATTTCCCTCAAGATGAAGATGGAATTATTAGAAGGTGTCCTACCGCCATTTGGTTTGAAGGGCCCAACCATATTTATCCATCTTTAACCATGGCTGCAGCCATGGATGTGCTCGGAGTTCCCAATAACGGGTTGGATTATGATTTTGATCAGTTGGTTCTTACCATGCGGGATACGACAGGCGCAATCGTCAGGGAAATTCCCATTGATGAAAAAGGCCGTATGTATGTGAATTACTACGGTTATTTCAAAACGTTTTATTATTTGCCGTATATGTATTGTATGGACCCGGAAATGTTGGACCCAACCTACTGGAAAGGGAAAGTAGCTTTAGTGGGCTCTTCATTACCGGGACTTATGGATTTACGTAATACACCTGTGCAAGAAACGTTTGCGGGAGTGGAGATACATGCCAATGTGATTCATAGTATTCTGCAAAATGAATTTGTTTCGATCACAGATGCAAATACGAATCTCTGGTTAATCTTAATGATTTGTCTGTTTTTAGGTACCCTGGTAAGTGTCCCGTCAAAACCGTTATACACGTTACCTATTCCATTGATTGCAATTGTTGCTTGGATAATCTTCACCTATAATGAATTTTTCACTGGCCTGATAATGTGGGAGATTGTCCGTCCATCTCTTGCCATGGGGAGTACGTATTTGGGGATATTTCTCTACAACTTTTTAGTTGTTGAAAAAGATAAACGATTTTTGAAAAATACATTTGGTGCATACATTTCCCCGGAACTGATTGATCAAATGAT
>SCKP01000005.1 GCA_004124405.1 Fidelibacterota bacterium
CCGATATCATGCATAATTCGGGTTTAATTAATTTAAATGTGGTATATGAATGTGTTAAAAAGAATGTAAAAAAAATATTTTATTCATCTTCAGCTTGTATGTATCCTGAGTATAATCAAGAAGACCCAAACAATCCAAATTGTGAAGAAAGTAGTGCATATCCAGCAAATCCAGATAGTGAATATGGCTGGGAAAAGTTATTTAGTGAAAGATTATATAAAGCCTTCGAACGAAATTATGGTTTAAATGTCAGGATAGGTAGATTCCATAACATATTTGGAATCGAAGGAACATGGGATGGTGGTAGAGAAAAGGCACCTGCAGCTATGTGTAGAAAAGCGATCTTAACTGATAATGGTAGTGAAATGGAAGTTTGGGGGAATGGATTACAAACCAGGTCATTTCTCTATATAGATGAATGCATTGAGGCTGTGAGAAGATTAATGGAATCTGACTTTACAGAACCTGTTAATATTGGCTCAGAAGAAATGATTTCAATTAATGAATTTGCACAAATGGCAATTGATATTTCTGAAAAGAATATTAAAATATATAATATTGAAGGGAAAGAATTTGAAGCTAAATATGGGTTTCCAACACCGCTTGGGGTTAAAGGAAGAAATTCCGATAATAGATTGTTTGAAAAAAATATAGGCTGGAAGCCAAGTCAACCTCTTTTAGATGGGATGAAAAAAACTTATAAGTGGATTGAAGAACAGGTCAACAAGAAAAAACTTGTAGAAGTATAACCTATGAACATCACAATAATTGGCACCGGCTATGTAGGCCTGGTCACAGGCACCTGCTTTGCAGAAATGGGAAATACTGTCACCTGTGTAGATATTGACCAGAAGAAAATAGACAACCTCAATAAAGGGGTCATCCCTATTTATGAACCGGGTCTGGAGGAACTGATCCAGCAGAATGAAAAAGCCGGTCGGCTTTCTTTCTCCACATCCTTGAAAGATGCCATGAAAAAGTCAAATATCTTTCTTATTTCGGTGGGTACACCGGAAAGTCCAAATGGTGAAGCCAATATGGAATATGTCTATAATGTAGCTAAAGAAATTGGGAAACACCTGGATCGTGAATCTGTAATTGTAAATAAATCAACCGTTCCTGTAGGTACTGCGGGAAAAGTAAGCTCAATTATTGAAGAAGAACTTGATAAACGCGGCGTAAAAGTAAAATTTCATGTGGTGAGTAATCCGGAGTTTCTAAAGGAGGGAAATGCTATCCAGGATTTTATGCGCCCAGATAGGGTGATTATTGGCACGGACAGTGAGTTTGCTCTGGATATTTTAAAGCAGTTATATGCTCCATTTACAATGAGCCATGACCGCTTAATTACTATGGGAGTAAAGGAAGCGGAACTTACCAAATATGCCGCCAATGCCATGCTGGCTACCAAGATTTCTTTCATCAATGAAATTGCCCATATCTGCGATGAGCTGGAAATTGACGTGGAATCTGTGCGGAAAGGAATCGGCGCCGATTCCCGAATTGGGTATTCATTTATATATCCCGGAGCTGGGTATGGGGGATCCTGTTTCCCCAAAGATGTAAAAGCAATTATTCACACCGCAAAAAAAGCAGGTGTAAATCCCTTAGTCCTGCAGTCTGTGGTTGCAAGAAACGATATTCAGAAAACTAGGATGTTTGAATATATTCAGAAGAAATTCGGGTCAACCCTGGAGGGTAAAACCTTCGCAGTCTGGGGACTATCATTCAAGCCTGGTACCGATGATATGCGGGAAGCGCCTTCTATTAATTTGATCACATCCATAATTGAAGCGGGCGGAAAGGTGCAGGCGTTTGACCCGGTTGCCAATGAAGAGGCGGCTAAGAAATTTCCCAAAGAATGGATTTCTACTAACCAATTAATATTTTTTGATGATAACTATTCAGCATTAGAAAATGCGGACGCCCTGGTACTGATGACGGAGTGGAAAATGTTCCGGAACCCAAGTTTATCAAAAATGAAAAAATTAATGCAAAATCTCTGTATATTTGACGGCAGGAATCAATATGATCCTGCTTACATGAGAGAGAATGGTTTTTATTATAAAGGGATTGGGCGGTAGTACCTTAAACAATCAATACCCCTTTGAAAGGTTAAAATTCTATATGAATAAAGAGATATTAATTTGAAAAAAAAGATATTGGTAACAGGTGGGGCCGGATTCTTAGGTTCCCACCTATGTGAAAAACTGCTGGGAAATGGTCATGATGTTATCTGTGCCGATAATTTGTTTACCGGCAGTAAGGAAAATATTCTCCATCTCATGGACAACCCCTATTTTGAATTTCTCCGTCATGATATTACCTTTCCCTTATTTGTTGAGGTAGATGAAGTATATAACCTGGCCTGTCCCGCTTCTCCGATACACTACCAGTATGACCCGGTGCAGACAACCAAGACATCTGTTCATGGTGCTATTAATATGCTGGGCCTGGCCAAACGCACCAAAGCTAAAATTCTTCAGGCATCCACCAGTGAGGTTTACGGAGACCCTGCTGTCCATCCACAGACTGAGGACTATTGGGGCAATGTAAATCCAGTGGGACCACGATCCTGTTATGATGAAGGAAAACGATGCGCGGAAACACTCTTTTTTGATTATTACCGGGAGCATCAGGTGAAAATCAAGGTTGCCCGTATTTTTAATACCTACGGACCTCGAATGCATCCAAATGATGGTAGGGTTGTTTCTAACTTTATTGTCCAGGCGCTTCAGAATAATGATATAACCATATATGGAGATGGCAGCCAAACCAGATCTTTCTGTTATGTTGATAATTTGATTGATGGTCTAATAAAATTAATGGAAACAAATGATGATGTAACAGGACCTATTAATATTGGAAACCCAAATGAGTTTACCATAAAAGAATTAGCTGAGAAAATAATTGAATTGACGCAATCTTCATCTAAACTGATTTATAAGTCACTTCCTGAAAATGACCCTGTTAGACGTCAGCCGGATATAACCTTAGCAAACAAAATATTGGGATGGAAACCAACGGTGGAATTAGAAGAGGGGTTAACCCATACTATCAACTATTTTTCTGACATACCTTCTTCAACCACTTTTGAAGAGAAACCAGAACGAATTGAAAAATACTTTACAAAATCAGTATCAGAGCCCGCATAGTTAGTGTAATTTCAGTATAAATAATTTTGATATTTATCACCCTGAAAAAGGATAAATTATAAATGAATATTATCCAAGAGAAAATACAAACCTTCCGGTTTACCGATCGGTTCATGGATTTGTTTCTTTTATTTGTTTCTGCTCGATTGGCAATTATAGCTGAACGGGTTCTCCATTCTAAAAGTTGGCATGCCTTAGATCCCCAATCCTTCCATTTCGCAGCACTTTTTATTATTTTTATTATTTGGCTTATTCTGATTCAATTATTTGAAAGTGATTTTATCTATCGAAGAACTCCAGTTTGGAATATCATCAAAACTACTGCAATTATTAGCTTTATTGGTGTTACAACTACAATTACGCTTGATTTTCTTCTTAAAATGGATTTATTTAACCGTTCAACAATTGGTTTTTTTGGAATAATTTCATTTCTTTTGCTTCTTTTAAAAAGAGGAGCTATGAAATATTTTCTTTCTTCAATTCGTCAGGAAGGATTTGATCCAAAAAATATACTTATAGTTGGAAGCCATAAAAGAGCAGAGCGAATTATCCACGAATTTAAAGAGCATCGGGAATATGGCCTTCGAATTCGCAGTATATTGGATCCTGATTCCTCCCGCATAGGTATGGCTGTGGATGGTATGCAGGTCACTGGCGATATGTCAAATTTTAAGGAAACATTAAAGGATTTGGATATTGATGAGGTCTTTTTTGCGCTAGATCTGAATTCAATTCCAAATATTCATGAAATATTTACTTATTTGGATACTATTGGTGTCAGTTACCACATGATGATCAATGAAAGTGTACATACATATTCTGATAAACATTTGAATATTCGCCCCGTTTCCATCAATTATTACGGCATGCCCATGTTGTCATTTCATGCAATTAAAGCCAGCCATATTAAGTTGTATATAAAAAATGGAATTGAAAAGGTTTTTGCAGTATTGCTGATTATTTTCTCTTTCCCTGTACTGCTTCTTTTTGGATTATTAGTGTACTTTACCAGTAAGGGTCCAATCTTGTTTAAACAGGAGCGTGTAGGCCTTCATGGCCGGAAATTCTACCAGTATAAACTGCGCTCTATGATAGTGGATGCAGAAGAGCTGAAAGAGAAGTATGCTCATCTCAATCAGCAAAGCGGGCCTGTTTTCAAGATCAAGAATGATCCTCGTTTGACGAGAGTTGGCAAATTTATGCGGAAATACAGTATTGATGAACTGCCACAGTTATTCAACATTATTCTTGGCTCTATGACCCTAATTGGACCAAGACCTCCAATTCCATCAGAAGTTAGTGAATATAAGGATAATCAATTACGGAGATTATCAATGAAGCCTGGCATCACGGGACTATGGCAGGTGAGTGGAAGAAATAAATTAAAAGACTTCGACCAATGGGTGAAACTGGATTTGGAATATATTGATAACTGGTCGTTTATAATGGATTTTCGTATTGCAGTTAAAACCGTTTCCACTGTTCTGTCTGGTACAGGTATTTAAGCTCAATATATCCCTTCATAATTATTTTTATACACACTCCCATGAATAAATACATTTCTTTTTTATCAATACTGGTATTGCTAAATGCCCAGAATTTCCAGATTTCACCTGAATTTACCTATAGGTATGAGTCAGACAATGAACAGTATGCCATTGAAGAATTGGCAATACAGGACTATGAGCTCACTTTTATTGGAACATATAACAAAGACAAACTCAATATTCTTGCACGAATGGGGTATCACCTATTAGATGGTACAAGAAGCAAACCCAGTGACTTCACCCGTCAACAAGGGCTGCATTGGGTTGAACATCCTCCAGGGATTGCCGATGACCAGAGTAATTATTATGTGGCTGATCTAAAACTCGAATATGGTGATTCGGTTAGTTATTTCTATTTTAACAAATGGGATAAGCATTGGGGGCCTGGCGTCAACTCGCTCACCATATCCAGTAAAATCCCCAGATTCTTCCATTTTGGATTCAAATGGCAGCTGCAGAAAAATATAAGCTTTGAGTATTTTCATGGGAAATTGAAAAGTGGAATTCATGATGATAATTATACGGAATATTATAATGAAGTTGGAAGTAGAACATTTGATATTACACGAAATATTGTAGGTCATCGTTTGGAATGGCAGCCATTTAAACAACTAATTCTTTCTGGGAGCGAACTCATCACTTATGCTAATCGATCAATTGAATTAACTTATTTGCTGCCTTTTGTACCCTTTTTCCCAATTCAAACCTATGTAGGTGAAACGGATAATGTAATTATGAGTGGTGATATACAATACCTACCCCATGAGAATGTACGTGTTTATGGTGTATTCCTCATGGATGAATGGTCACCGCCCTACACCTTTGATAAGGACAACCGCAACTGGTTTGGTTGGCAGACAGGCTTTGAGTGGGATAATATACTTATTTCTAAAAGTAGGTTACGAATGGAATATACCTGGACGGATCATCGTATTTATCGTCACCGTTTTCCAGTGAACGATTTCTATTCATGGGGATATCCAGTAGGATTTTGGGCAGGTCCCCATGCACAGGAACTATATGCAGATTATAGTTTCAGTCTAGGTGATAATCACTTTGAAATTATGTTTTCAGATGCCAAACGGGGTGTACTCACTGACTCTCTGCTGACAGATCAGTATAATCGACCTAATGATAACCCAGTCTATGAACGCTTCAGTGAGGGAACTGAGGAGAAACAGGTAATATTACTTTCATTGAATAGAGATATAACAGAAAATATAAATATAAATTTATCCTATACCTATGTAGATTGGAAGAATGCAGGCTTTAATCCAAGTGTTACACAATCTGATGAGGATTTACCTGATATTACCAAACATTCCATGGGTATTGCAATCCGTTATCAGTATTAGTTATTTCAATTTGGATAATTAAATTAATATAGATTGAAAATTTGCTGCTCACTGCTGATCTCTGTCCTATAATTTCTGATTTATTTTCCACAATAAATCTATAAAGAGGTAAATTCCCCGCCCGTAATTTAATTAAATAGATAAATAATATATAATTTTGAGAAAAGATAATTTTAGAAATATTGCCATTATTGCTCACGTAGATCATGGTAAAACAACCCTTGTGGATGGTATGCTGAAACAGAGTGGCACCTTCCATTCCCATCAAATAGTTGAGGATAGGGTTATGGACTCCATGGATCTGGAAAAAGAGCGGGGGATCACCATCAATGCAAAGAATACTGCCATTAATTACGAAGGTATTAAAATCAATATCATGGATACCCCCGGACACGCAGATTTTGGCGGTGAAGTAGAGCGAGGCTT
This sequence comes from Fidelibacterota bacterium, assembly GCA_004124405.1. Taxonomy (GTDB): domain Bacteria; phylum Fidelibacterota; class Marinisomatia; order SCGC-AAA003-L08; family D37C17; genus D37C17. The sequence goes on from SCKP01000005.1 coordinate 6,484, forward strand.
AAACCTGGTGGATGGAGCGCTCCTGTTAGTAGATTCAAGTGAAGGTCCCTTACCGCAAACGAGATTTGTCCTAAAAAAAGCTTTTGAAAAAAATCTACCCATTATTCTTATAATCAATAAAATTGATCGCCCTGATTCTAGAATTGATGAGGTGATTAATGAGGTGTATGATTTATTTATAGATTTAGATGCTACGGATGAGCAAATTGAATTCCCCATTTTATATACCAATGCAAAGGAAGGCATTGCCCATTTGGAATTAGATGATGGGTCAACCTCACTAAAACCGCTGTTTGATACCATATTATCTCATATTAAAGGACCCATTGCAGATGATTCCCATAAACCACAATTTTTGATAACCAACCTGGACTATGATTCCTATGTTGGTCAAGTAGCAATTGGGCGGCTGAATAATGGCACTCTGGAGTTGAATAAAACGTATTCCTTATGCGGCAAAGAAAAAACGACAAATGGACATAAATTCTCTGCAATTTATACTTTTAAAGGACTTGATAAAATTCAGGTAGATAAAGTTGAAGCTGGAGATATTATTGCAGTGGCGGGGTTAGAAAATATAACAATTGGGGACACTATTTCTTCTAATGAAGACCCAGAACCTTTACCACGCATTCAGATTGATGAGCCCACTATGGCCATGTTGTTCTATGTGAATGATAGTCCCTTTGCTGGAGTAGAAGGAAAATATCTCACTACCCGAAATATAAAAGACCGTCTTGAAAAAGAGATATTGAGTAATGTGTCTTTGAAGGTTTTCCCCACAGAAAAAACGGATGTTTTTGAAGTAAGGGGAAGGGGAGAGTTGCAAATGGCAATATTGATTGAAACCATGCGCAGAGAAGGATTTGAGTTTATGGTTTCCAAACCCCGGGTGATTACGCGTGAAGAAAATGGCAAAATTATGGAGCCCATGGAAAAAGTCTTTCTGGATATTCCCGAAGATAAGGTAGGCGTTATTACAGAAAAATTATCCAAACGAAAGGGGCGCATGATTAATCTGCAAAATAATGGTTTTGGGCGTGTCACCCTTGAATTTTCCATTCCGTCCAGGGGACTTATTGGATTTCGGAGCCAGTTTATGACCGACACCCGGGGAGCCGGTATAATGAATAAACTATTTGATGGCTACGAACCCTGGTTTGGAAAAATTCCACAGAGAAATAGTGGCGCTCTAATTTCAGATCGAAAGGGTTCTGTAACAACTTATGCCTGTGTTGGAATGCTGGATAGAGGTGAACTTTTTGTGAGTGTTGGCACAGAGGTGTATGATGGAATGATTATTGGTGAGCGAAACAAATCGGATGACCTTGCCCTAAATATTACCCGTGAAAAGAAATTAACAAATATGCGCAGTTCAGGCTCAGATAATACAGTAACCTTAAGACCCCCTCGTCAGCTTTCCCTGGATCAGTCCATTGAGTTTATTGCTGAAGATGAACTGGTTGAAGTGACACCGCTTTCTATTCGATTACGCAAAATGGAATTAGACCCCAATAAAAGGAACGCCCTGCGGAAGAAAGAGAATCTTTCTGCATTGGTCTAGAGGATAGAGCGAAGATGGAAGCTGGAAAATCCTCAATCAACACTCCAAAATCTCCATTCAAAATAACCGGATTTGGCATGTATCTCCCCCCAATGGTTGAAACGGCTGAGGAACTTGCACCTAAGATAAATAAAACTCCCCAATGGATTATCTCCAGGGCGGGTGTGAAAGAGCGACGGGTGTCTCAAATTGACGTAGATAAAATGGGAGCTTTGGCAATTAATGAAGCCGTGGGGAATAAGGAGAAACCCGATCTAATTATCAATGCATCTGGTGTCCCAAAACAAGTCATCCCGGACACATCCGTATTTATGCAGAAAGAACTTGGGTATAGTGGAATTCCATCCTTCAGTGTGCATGCCACTTGTTTATCTTTTATTGTGGCACTCAATATTGCTGCCAACTTTGTTAAGTTGGGCCAATATAAACGGATTGTAATTGTTTCTTCTGACCGAGGAACACGCGGCAGAAATTTTAATGAACCGGAAAGCGCTGCTCTTTTGGGTGATGCCGCTGCCGCAATTTATATTGAGCCCACTAATTCAAAAAGTGGATTACTTGATTATTCAATGGAATCTTACCCCGAAGGTGCAACCCTTACCGAGGTACGGGGAGGAGGAACCAATTTACATCCCCAAGACCCGGCAACAAAAGAGTCGGATAATTTATTTTCAATGAATGGTCCACTAATATTTAAAATGGCGTTAGACAAAGTTTATATCAGGATAAATAAAGATTTGGAAGCAAATAATATGTCAAAAGAGGATATCAAATTATTAATTCCCCATCAAGCTTCAGGGAAAGGGGTGAGGGCCTATTCCAAATTTGGCGGATTTAAAAAAGAGCAGGTGATGGACATTGTAGAAACTACTGGAAACTGCGTTGCTGCTTCATTGCCCCTGGCATTGGTCATGGCTCAGAAACAGAACTTATTTAATGAGGGTGACTTAATTTACCTGATTGGTACAGGGGCTGGATTATCAATTGCTTCTACTTTAATAAAAGTATAACCATGATACCTGTTTTAGAATTCATTAATAATAGAAAGGCTGCAATAAAAATTGCCCATAGAGGCGGGATGGCATTGTATCCTGAAAATACATTGGAGGCATTTCATGGATCGGTGGATTTTCATAAAGTTGAAATGCTGGAAATGGACCTCCAAATCACCAAAGATGACCAGGTTATTGTTCTACACGATGATTGCTTAGATAGAACCACCAATGGATCAGGGAAGGCAATTGACCTTAGCTATGAGGAAATTTCACAGTTTGATGCAGGTTTTCATTTTAAAGATGAAAAAGGAAATTTATCATTTAGGGATAAAGGAGTAAAAATCCCCCTGTTTGAAGAAGTCTTGAAGCAGCTCCCAAATACCTATTTAAATATTGAATTGAAGGGAAATAATCCAACACTTGTTCAGAAAATAGTACCATTAATTACCAAATATAATGCCGAGGATAAAATATTAATTGGTTCAGCTAATTACTTTCAAAATAAACGTGTTCAAAGGCATTTTCCGAATTGCTGTCATTATTTATCTGAACCAGATATGTTTCTATTTGGCTTTTTGGCCAATTTTGGCTTATTAAGAAATTACTGGAAAAGATTCCATGTGGCAGAATTTCCTCTAAATTATCATAGCATTCATGTCTATCCATTTATGAAAAAATGCGCAGATAGAATGAGATTGCCTATTTTTGTCTGGGGTATTAATGATCAACAAATTATTGATAAACTGAAGGGGGATGGGGTAGCTGGATTAATAACCGATCGGCCTGATTTATTTTAGTTTTAAAGTAAATATAATTATAAGATTTACATTGAGAGGCTATTAGTATATTTTTAATGTTTACCCTCTGCTGTGCAGATGTTTTGCTATTGACAGATTTGGGTATTAAAAAGGTAATTATGAAGTTATATAATTTTTAAAAGAATTCCAACTCCAAAGCAAATGATGAAAAAATAAAAATCCTGGCAGCCTTATTAAACCATTGCTTCTTGGTATTTGTGGAGATTGCTCGAGGAAAATTAAACTTATAAAATGAATACAAGGCAAATTAATTCTCACCCAATTTTATATACTTTCAGGCGCTGCCCTTATGCCATCAGGGCCAGGATGGCCCTAGCATATTCAAATATTACAATTGAAATTAAAGAAATATTTCTACAAAACAGACCACAGGAATTATTTGATATTTCACCAAAAGGTACTGTCCCTGTTCTATGCTTAAATAATTCAAAAATTATTGATGAGAGTCTGGATATAATGCAATGGTCCTTAACTCAAAATGACCCCGATAGTTGGATAATACCCAATTTGGATATTCAACTCAAATTGATAAAAGAAAATGATGGTGATTTCAAGTATTGGCTGGATAGATATAAGTATTATGATAGGTATCCAGAACATGACAAAAATTACTATAGAGAGAAATGTGGTGAGTATATTTCAAAATTAAATATTATGTTGAAGGATAGTGTCTACTTGTATTCCAATAAAATATCTATTGCTGATGTTGCTATTTTCCCATTTATTCGTCAATGCGCCAATGTAGATACAGATTGGTTTACAGGTACATTTCTAAATACCAATAATTGGTTAACTCTATTAATTGAATCAAAATTATTTTTATCCATAATGCATAAATACCCTGAATATCAATCAGGACAAAAATCATTAATAGTTAATTTTAGTACTATGTGACCCAGCTCACACTTCCAATTCTCCTTATAAAATGTCCTTTAAAAGTAAAGCTAAATAGCTTTAAATTTCGGGTTGTTAGTACAAAACAGATGAAAAGAAAATTACTTATATTAACACAATTTATTTTCTGGGGCACGTTATATGCCCAAAATTATTCAGTAGAAAACGCCTTCCCCAATCTGTCATTTACTGATCCGGTAGGCATTTATCAGGCAGGTGATGGTACAAATCGATTATTTGTTTTAGAGCAACCGGGGAAAATAATGGTTTTCAATAATGAGTCTTCAGTTGGAAATACGGAGACCTTTCTTAATATAATGTCTATTGTAGATCAGGATGGGGGGTATACAGAAGAGGGTTTGCTGGGTTTGGCCTTTCACCCAAACTTCAGTGAAAATGGCTACTTCTTTGTAAATTATACAGATTATGGTCCCAAAAGAAATGTCATTGCCAGATATACCGTGAGTGCTGGCAATCCAAACCAGGCAGATTATAGCTCTTCCCTGATCATTCTTGAAGTCAATCAGCCCTACACAAACCATAATGGTGGACAGATGGGATTTGGTGTTGATGGATATTTGTACATCTCTTTTGGAGATGGAGGCTCTGCTGGTGATCCGCAGGGGAATGGACAGAATTTAAATACACTCCTTGGTACATTGGTCAGGATTGACGTTGATAATTCCTCAAATGGACAAAATTACAGCATTCCCCCTGATAATCCTTTTGTATCCACACCAGCAAGAAATGAAATTTATGCCTATGGACTGCGAAATATGTGGCGTTTTAGTTGGGACCCTGTAACGGGATTACTTTGGGGTGCAGATGTGGGGCAGTATAGTTGGGAAGAAATTGATATCATTTACCCAGGACTTAATTATGGTTGGAATACTATGGAGGGAAACCATTGCTACCCAGCAGGATCCAATTGCAGTACGGATGGATTTGAACTTCCAATTTACGAATACCCCCTTTATGTTGATGGTGTCTGTTCAGTTACCGGCGGATTTGTATATAGAGGTAGTAACATGCCAAGTTTGTATGGAAAGTACCTTTATGGCGATTGGTGTACTGGCGATATCTGGGCATTAAATTACTCTGGAGATGGCAACAGTGAAAATGAAAGTCTAATCCAATCAGGAATCAATATAACATCCTTTGGATTAGATCAAAATAATGAAATTCTCATCTGCGGCAATGGATATATTTATAAACTGACTTCTGATGAAGAAATTGGAATGATGGGCGATCTCAATCAGGATGGGTTGGTAAATATTCAGGATATAATTATTAGCATTAATATTATTCTTGGAGGTGAACCCAGTGATTATGAACTCTGGAGTGGTGATCTTAACCAGGATAGTGTTATTGATATCTTAGACATCGTTCTGTTGATAAATTTAATATTGGCGATCTAAATAGTATTTAATCGCTAAAATATTGTTTTCAATTTAATACCTTCAATTATGGAGGTATTTTATTTAGGGGTGTTTATTCTAGTGCTCCTTTTTCCGTTACATTCTGATACCAATAATCCATTTAAGAGAAATATATTTTTATGTAATTTATACTGGAGTCTTGCGACTTTTTAAAGATGAAATTTTGATGAGGTGAATTATATCTCACCAAAGAATAATTACTTAATTGTTGCTCACAATTATTATTTAAGGATAATTACATGAAAAAAATTACTTTAAATTTAGCTTTACTAATATTGACACCCCTTATTGGGCAGGTAGTAATAAATGAATATTCTGCTTCAAATTTATATGAATATACAGATAATTACAATATGGAAGAAGATTGGATTGAATTATATAATTCCAGCGAGTCTGACCTTGATATAAGTGGTTATTATTTAAGTGACAAAGAGGATAATCCAACAAAATGGGCAATTCCAGGCGGAACCATTATTTCTGCTGAGGGGTTTTTAACTTTCTGGTGTTCCGGGCGGGATGAAAGTTCAGGTAGTAATTTTCATACAAATTTTAAATTAAAGCAGGCTAAAAATAATCCTGAACATGTTGTATTTTCAGATCCGGATGGAAATATTATAAATGATATTGAAATGCAGAAAACCCAGTTGGATCACTCAATGGGCAGAGATATGGATGATCCTGAATCATGGAGAATTTTTATACACCCCACAAAAGGAGATGAGAATTTAGAAACTAATTATATTGCCTATGCAGAGGCAGCCACAATGAATTATGAAGCAGGATTTTATTATGGATCAATAGACTTAGAAATAACCACCAATGAACCAAATTCCACCATTCGGTATACTACCAATGGGAATCTGCCATTTTTCGGATCCAGCTTATATACTGGTCCAATAACTATTTCCAATACCCAGGTACTAAAAGCTATTGTCTATACAACCGAACCTGCCATATTACCGAGTTTTATCACATTTAATACCTATTTTATCGATGAAGATCATTCTCTGCCGGTTTTATCTACATCGGCAAATCAATTAACTACCTTGCTCAATGGTAATCAATCATTAAGACCCCATGGAACTATTGAATATTTTGATGTAGAGGGTGAAAGAAAAGATTATGGATATGGTGAATACAATAAACATGGCCAGGATTCTTGGGCCTTTCCTCAAAGAAGTTTTGATTATATAGCTCGGGATGAAATGGGTTATCATGATGCAATTCATGAAAAATTATTTAGTCTTTCCGATAGGAATGACTTCCAGAGAATAATTATTAGGGCTTCAGGAGATGATAATTATCCGGGGATAGACTCCAGCGCCCATATGCGCGATATGTTTATCCATAAATTAGCAAATAAAAACGATATGAAGCTTGATATGCGAAGAGGAGAAAGGTGTGTTGTGTATGCAAATGGACAGTTCTGGGGGATTTATTCCATAAGAGAAAAAGTCAGCGATGCCGATTACACTGAGTATTATTATGGTCAAGATAAATATAATATTCAATATGTTATGAACTGGGGTAATACCTGGGCACAGTACGGCGGAAGCCAGGCTATTTCAGATTGGAATGCAATACGAAACTATGCAGAGAGTCATAATTTGTCTATCCAGGCGAATTATCAACATGTTGCAGATGAAATAGATGTTACCAGCCTGGTTGATTATATATTAATAAATTCGTTTGTCGTTTGTACAGACTGGATTAATTGGAACACCTCTGTTTGGAGAGGACTGGATCCAAATGGAACTCATAAAAAATGGGGCTTTGTACTCTGGGATGAAGACGCAACCTTTAATCATTATATAAACTACACCAATGTACCCAATGAAGATCCTGATGCATACCCATGCTATCCTGAGTGGATTAATTCGGATCCTTTAGGAGTTATTGATATATTAAACAAACTGTTAGAGAATGACGAGTTTACACAATATTATATTACTAGATACATGGATCTTTTAAATACTGCCTTTATTGAGGATGATATGATAGAGCTCTTAGAAGGGATCGAAAATTCTATTGCGCCGGATATGCCACAGCATATTAATCGATGGGGAGGCAGCATGTTTGAATGGCGTAGCAATGTTGCAAAAATAAAGAATTTTATAAGTGATAGAATTAATTATCTTCCGGAGGGACTGAATTCATGTTATGATTTATCGGGACCGTATACTATTACCTTGGAAGTTGAACCTATAAACACGGGGCAGATTAATTTTAATTCATTAACTATCGAAAGTGATAATTATCCATGGTCTGGTATGTATCATGGCGGCATCGATATGCTTGTTGAAGCAACTGGGAATTATGCATTTGATCACTGGGAGTTAGATAACCATGCTATTTCAGATCCTTATTTGCCCAGCTTCTCATTAATGCTTTCTCAGAGTGATAATATTAGAGGGGTATATTCTTCTTATATAACACCTGGTATTGTAATTAATGAAATAAATTATAATTCATCTGATGATTTTAATCCGGAAGATTGGATAGAATTATATAACTCCAGTGAAAGTCCAATTAACATTGGAACTTGGAAGTTAAAAGATGAAGCAAATGATCATGTATTTACAATTCCAGAAAATACAATTCTCTCAGCGGGTGATTTTATTGTGCTTTGTAAAGATACCGCTGCATTTGAAAATCTATTTCCTGAAGTTGATAATTTTATAGGTGATCTTGGATTTGGATTAGGTGGAGGGGGTGATATGGTCAGACTATTTGATTCATATGAAATATTAATGGATGATGTAGAATATGATGATGAGGATCCATGGCCTGTAGAAGCGGATGGTACAGGTGCTACCTTAGAATTGATTCATCCTTCCCTAGATAATTCATTACCTGAAAATTGGATAGCATCTGAAGGTTTTGGAACACCGGGTGGTGTAAATTCTAATGATAGCTGTGGAGAAGTCCTGGGTGATATCAATGGAGATGATGCAATTGATGTATTAGATGTAATTTTAATGGTGGGTATCATTATAATGCTTGATAATGATTACACCATCTGTGAACAATATGCCAGTGATATAAATTTAGATGGAATCATTGATATTTTAGATATTATATCATTAGTTAATCTCATTTTAAGTTAGTGATTTAGATAATAAATTTTATTAGGCAAATCGAATAAAAAATATGTTCAAAATAATATTTAATATAGTTTTTATTAGTATAGCCTTTTCTCAAGTGCCATGTATTCTTGGTGATGTGTATGTCAGTGAAGGCGCAAACCATGGCGACCCGGAGGATTACATAGAAGTGTATAATGGAGGTGGCGAAGAATGTACCCTGGCCGGATTTCAATTAGACGATACAGAATTACTGGAAGATTTTACATTTGGAAATATTATTTTGGATCCCGGTGCCTATTGGCTGGGCTATGAAGATGCAGAAGACAGTTTTACTTCTGGACTTAGCGGTGATGGTGATATTATAGTTTTTGCAGACCCCCAGGGGAATACACTTACCGTTATCCTAGAAGAAGCGCTCGAAACTGCTGATGAAATAGAATTATCCCAGAGTTTTACTGCTGACGGAATAGGATGTTATACCATGCCAACTCCTGGCGAAGCAAATGTGGACTGTTTTGTTTTCGCCTATGGCTGCACAGATCCAGAGGCAATTAATTATGATCCCGATGCCAATCTAGATAATGGAAGTTGTCAGTATTCCACTGTTTCCTGCGTTCTAGGGGATGTATATGTGAGTGAAGCCGCAAACCAGGGAGATCCGGATGATTATATAGAAGTGGTTAATGGAGGAACCCAGGAATGTACCCTGGCCGGATTTCAATTAGATGATTCAGAAGAATTGGAAGATTTTACATTTGGAAATATTATTTTATTTCCGGGAGACTATTGGCTTGGGTATGAAAATGCAGAAAATAGTTTTAACTCTGGACTTAGTGCAGAAGGTGATTTGGTTGTTTTTGCAGATTCAGATGGCAATATACTGACTCTCATACTGGATGTATCAATGGCAACAGATGATGGAGTGGAGTTATCACAAAGTTTTGATATTGATGGATTTGGCTGCTATACCATGCCTACTCCGGGAGAATCAAATGCAGACTGTTTTGAATTTTGTATATTGGGTGACCTGAATGGCGATAGCGGATGGAATGTATTGGATATTGTCACCCTTGCCAACTGCGTGCTTGCTGAAAACTGTGCAGAACTGGAATATGGCTGTGCCGGTGACCTCAATGGCGATGGTGGCTGGAATGTTCTTGATATCGTAACCTTAGCCAACTGTATACTAGCCAATAACTGTAATTGAAGAGTATTTGTTTTTTAATTAATCCACATCTGCATTATCATCGGGAAAAATACTTAAATTGATAACTTTTTGAATATGTATGACTTTAGTAGTATACGTAATTTAAACTCAATTATTTTGATTAAATAATCAAGGATGAATAATTCCCTATTTTTAAAATATTATTTATTAGAAATTGCCCATTTTAACCCCAAATATATTTTGATGGTTGGGATATTATTAATGAGCTGTGAAGATTCTATATTTAATAATTCTGATGAAATTAAGTATGTTAATCCAGCTGATTGGGTGGAACTGTATAATCCTACCAATGAATCTATTACCATTGGCTTATGGGTGTTCAAGGATGGGAATGATGACCATATATTTATCATTCCGGAAAATCAGATATTGGAACCAGATCAGTACCTGGTGTTATGTAAAGATTCTTTGGCATTTAATGACAATTTCCCTAATATTAGTAATTTTATAGGTGAATTTGATTTTGGATTAAATGGTGGTGGAGAACTGGTAAGGCTTTTTGATGCTGAAGGAGGAACGGTTGATGAGGTAGATTATGACGATTCTTCACCATGGCCCCTGGAACCTGATGGCAATGGACCAACGCTGGAACTCATCCATCCATCCCTTGATAATGGTTTGGGAGAAAATTGGGCTGCTTCTGATATTAACGGTGGTACACCTGGTATGGTAAATAGTGTTTACACTGCAGACAGTTCTAATAGTTTAGTTTCAGGGATAGTGATCAATGAAATTAATTATAATTCCCCTGATGAATAATAATAATATATCTTCACTTCAAAATTTATTAAAGGACCATCAGACACTCTCATTGGATGATTTGGAAAAAGTGAAGCTTCTGGACCGTCAGGACACAAAATTTGTATTTAACCAGGTTCAATTACCTTTAATTTTGGATAAAATAAAACCATTTTACAGAATATTAGAGATTAGTAATGATTTGGTATTCACCTATGACACCACCTATTTTGATACAGATAATTTCCTTTTTTATTATCAGCACCATAATGAAAACAGGAAGCGCTTTAAAGTCCGATTCAGGAAATACAGCAGCAACAGTAATACCTTTTTTGAAATTAAAATCAAAAACAATAAAAATCGTACAGTGAAAAAGCGGCTGATGGTGGATGAAATGAACGGCTGCTTAGGTGAACAGGAGCAAGATTTGGTGTCTGAAATAATTGGCCTTCAGCCAAATGGACTTACCGCAAAATTGAACATACAATTTTCCCGCATTACACTTGCTGATAACAGTTTTAATGAACGCCTTACCATTGACACAAACCTGTCCGCTAAAAATGGAAGCAGTAGTAAAATATTTGATAAACTGGTGATATCAGAAATCAAGCAAAAGAAGTACAATCCAAAATCTCAATACATTCAGATTTTACGTGATTTAAAAATCCCGGAAATGAGATTCAGCAAATATTGTATGGGTATGCTGCATGTTAATAAGGAAATTAAATACAACCGCTTTAAACCCAAATTATTACAAATTAATAAAATTCTTACTCAAGTATAAATAAAAGGGAATAAATGGAATTATCTTCTGATTTAATAAATTTAATGATCCGTTTTGGATTTAACCTAACAATCGCTTTTATCATTATAAAACTGATTTACCAACGTAATCGTCCCAATAATTTAGATTTTGTGTTCACCTATTTTATGTTCAATTCCCTCATTTTCTTTTTTGCATTTCTATTGAGTAGTATTACAATTAATATGGGATTTGCATTTGGACTATTTGCTGTTTTTGCTATTCTCCGCTACAGAACGGATCCCATTCCCATCAAAGAAATGACCTACCTATTTATAGTTATTACCATTGGGGTTATCAATGCCTTAAGCGGTGCGGAAGTATCTTATGCAGCACTGTTATTTACGAATATTACTCTGGTTATTTTAACCTATTTTCTTGAAAGATATTGGCAGAAGAATTTACTGCTCCGAATGAATATTGAATATGAAAAAATAGAAAATATCAAACCGGAAAATCGTGAAATATTAATGGCGGATTTAAAGGAGCGAACCGGCTTAAATATTCAAAGTTTTGAATTCAGAAGAATGAACTTTTTAAGGGACACGGCCCGTATCAGGATTTATTACAAAGAATAAGAGAAGAGTGAAAAAATAATATCCTTTCTTCAATTCGATATACTTACAGTTAATTGATAAAGTAAAAGGTGTCTAAAACTAAAAGACTAAATATTGGGTATTACCTCTTTTTCCTTTTTATTCAATCTTCTTTTGGAATAGATGATACTCAATCCTGGACCAGTATTGGCTTCGAAAAAATCCTCCCACACTCCCTTACCTTTGAATTTGAGCAGGAATTTCGATTAAAGGATCAACTAACTACTTTTAGTCAAACCTTCTCGGAAGTTTCCCTTTCCTATAAAGTGTTTGACGGTTTGAATATTAGCATTCCCTATCGCTACGCTGTATTTGATGATAAAATTAAACAGCGCTTAAGTTTAGGGGTGTCTTACAAATACAGCTTAAAGCCCATAAGCCTAAAGTACCGGGCAAAATTGCAGCGGAGTTATGAAAAGGATAAGATCCCTGAACAATTGATCAGAAATAAATTTATATTACAGTATAAATTAAGTAAAAAGATTGAACCCTTTTTTTCGGGGGAATTATTCCATCAATCCAATACGAACAATAATCAATTAGATGAGTATCGTGTTGCATTTGGCATAGCGGTCGATCTACCATGGAAGAGCTCAATTAAGATTTTCTATCTCTTTAAAAATGAAGACCTCACTAAAACAAATCCGGAAAAGATAAATGTTTTTAGCTTAAGCTATAGATTTAAAATAAAATAGTATAACCCGTTGTGAAAATTAAATCTTTTGTTAAGACATGGTCACATAAATCCTCAACAAGCTAGTTAGCATATAGTACAACAACTATTTTATGTTGTTGAGCGTATGTTTATGTAAATTAGTTTATTAAATAAACAGGCAATGGTTGTTCATAACAAAATTGTACGATTAACATATGCTGGAGTAATAAGATTAATACAAGCAACATCAAAGCCCACCATATTGGTAAGCTTTATTTAGGTGTTGAGGATTCAAGAATCAATTCATATAGCTAATAAATAAAAACTACTTTATCAACCGCATAGGTTTTAGTTTCATTCCACAATCTACACAAGTGCCGGGTTTATTCTCCCGAATATGGCTATGAATGAGCATGGGACAGCCATAGAAATCACTGTTATCTTTTGCAGTAATAACTCCTGCAGCTAAGTCCATACCACATTTTGGGCAATGACCGGGGTCACTGCTGTATTCCGCGCTATGGGCATCCATGGGGCAGGTGTAATAAACCAGGTCTTCATCCGCTGTCATCTTATCTGCAGGGTCACTTGAATGCGTATGGCCTGCGTGACTTTTATCCGTTTCTGTTTTAGTATCCTTTCCTCCGCCACAGTTTACAATTAGGGCGAGGGAGAGTATGATTAAGATTATTTTCTTCATGTATTTTATCCTTTTTTATTGTGTTAATTTCCGCGTCTCAATCCAGGCATACATGGATGGAACAATAAATATACTGGTTACCACCAATATCATTCCGCCAAATGCAGGGATTGCCATTGGGACCATTATATCAGCTCCCCGTCCCGTTGATGTGAGGATGGGTACCAGCGCTAAAATTGTTGTTGCAATGGTCATAAGTGCAGGCCGAGCACGGCGTTTGCCGGCATAAACCACAGCGTTTATGACCTCTTGTTTATTTTGTGGTTTTTTCTCGCTAATGCGTTGTTTTACATAGGTTGCCATCAAAACCCCATCATCCGTGGCAATGCCAAAAAGTGCCAGAAATCCAACCCACACAGCGACCGACATATTGGTCGCTCCAATATTAAACAGTTCCCTTAGTCCAAAGAAGTTGAGAAACCAGGCCTGATTGTAGAGCCAGATGAGAATAAATCCACCGGACCATGCTATAATAATCCCTGTGAATACAAGTCCAACAACTTTCAGATCGTGAAACTGCAGATATAGGATGAGCAGGATAATTCCCAATACCAGTGGAAAAATAACGGATAAGCGTTTGGAGGCTCGAATCTGGTTTTCATATGAACCTGAAAAAGTGTAATTCACTCCGGCAGGAATCTGTAGTTCTCCGGATTTTATGAGAGCATTCAAATGAGCCTGGGCATTCTCTACTACATCTACTTCAGCGTAGCCATCCAACTTATCAAATATGACGTATCCCAGGAGAAATGTATCCTCGCTTTTTATCATTTGCGGACCGCGCACATATCGAATTTCTGCTAATTGAGAAAGAGGTATTTGCTGTCCGGTTGGGGTGGGTATGAGTATTCGATCTAAATCCTCAAAATCGTCCCGCAATTCACGGGCATAGCGTACCCGCACGGGATAGCGTTCTCTTCCCTCAACTGTGGTTGTTAGCCGTTTGCCGCCGATACCGATTTCAATGATATCCTGAACATTTTTAATATGCAGTCCATAGCGTGCAATTGCATCTCGGTCAATATCAATTTCCAGATAGGGTTTGCCAATAATACGATCGGCAAAAACGGTGGGGGGGTTCACACCAGGAACATCCTTTAGAATTTGCTCCAATTGCATAGAAAAGGCCTCAATACTCTCCAAGTCAGGTCCTTTAACTTTTATACCCATGGGAGCACGCATGCCTGACTGCAGCATGACAATACGGGTGGCAATGGGCATGAGTTTAGGAGCTGAGGTGGTGCCGGGGATTTTAGCCACTTTCACGATTTCATTCCAGATATCGTCCATAGTTTTAATATGGGGTCGCCACTTTCGAATATGTTCGCCATTCTCTAAACCATATTCCGGAATCACATTCACAACTGTTTCTACCATGGAGATCGGTGCAGGGTCAAGGGCAGTTTCAGCTCGGCCGATTTTCCCTACAACCGATTCCACCTCGGGAATGGCATAAATGGCTTTGTCCAATTTTTGCAATACATCCATGGCTTCACCAATTGAGGCGTGGGGCATGGTAGAGGGCATATAAAGGAAAGCTCCTTCATCAAAAAAAGGCATAAATTCTTTTCCCAGCCCTGGGAATGAATGCGATATGGTCACTAAGGGTTTGGTTCGCAATAGCCAATTGGGAAGAAATCCAAATACGGTGTTAAATCCCAGCCAGGCTGTCAATCCTATGATCAATATAGAGGGCGGAAAAAGAAAAACCCATTTCTGATGATTCAAGCACCAATGGAGAATTGAGCTGTATTTTTTCAGGATATAGTGAAAGCTGCCCAAAACGGAGAGTATAATAAACCCAACAAACATGAAGTTAAGTATGATTCCATTCTCATGTTTTAAGGGCATCCAATGTTCAGTGAGAATCCCCATTACAAGGGTTACTACCAGAATATTCACTACAGTAGTCTTTCTGCTTTTAATAGACTCGGGAAGAAAAGTAGAAAATAAATTTAAAGAAGCAATTATAAGTAGCATGGCACCAATGAGCCAGTTTTCTGAAAAAATAGTTAATAAGCCAAAACCAAAAATAATCAGGTATACAATTTTTTTCACCCAGTTTCCTTTTGGTTTTTTACTCAGGATTATATGGGCTAATGGTGGGAGAATAGCAAGTGTGATGACCACAGATGAGATGAGGGCAAAAGTTTTCGTAAATGCCAGGGGTCTGAAGAGCTTACCTTCCGCTCCTTCCAAGGTAAATACCGGTAAAAAACTGATGACCGTGGTGGAAATGGCAGTTAATATGGCACCACTTACTTCCGATGCTGCCGTATACACAATTTCTAAACTACTTTTCCCAGATTTTTCATTTTCAAAATGCCTCAAGATATTTTCTGTGAGAATGATACCCATATCTACAATCGTCCCAATGGCAATAGCAATTCCGGAGAGAGCCACCACATTAGCATCAACACCGAAATATTTCATAGCGATAAATGCAGACAACACTGTTAGGGGCAGAAGGCCGGAAATCATGATAGCAGAGCTGATATTCATCAACATAAGCAGCACCACAATAATGGTGATAAGTATTTCATCCGTTAAGGCATTGTTTAAGGTGTCCAACGTTTCGTGGATGAGTTTGGTACGGTCATAAAAGGGTACAATTGCAACCTTACTAACGCTGCCGTCATTGAGTACTTTTTCAGGTAGTCCGGGTGATATTTCAGCAATCTTTTCTTTCAGCTTCTGGATGGTGCTGAGAGGGTTTACTCCATAGCGAACTACTGCCACACCGCCCACTGCTTCAGCGCCCTCTTTATCCAATGCTCCCCGCCTAAGTGCCGGCCCCAGAGAAACAGATGCTACATCCCTGATTGTAAGTGGAATATTATCTTTCACCCTTACCACCGTTTTTTCCAGATCTGCGGTGGATTTAATTAAACCCAGTCCACGAATGACATATTCAGCGTTATTGACTTCGATAGTGCGGGCGCCCACATCCAAATTGGACATGCGGACGGCTTTGAAAATTTCGGTAAGAGTCACACCGTGAGCAAACATGGCATCCGGATTCACATCAATTTGGTATTCTTTCACAAAACCGCCAACCGATGCAACTTCGGAAATTCCATCCACTGCCATTAAATTATAGCGTACATACCAATCCTGTATCGAGCGAAGTTCGTCCAGGTCCCAGCCACCGGTGGGATTTCCGTCTTCATCCTGCCCTTCCAATGTGTACCAGAATACCTGCCCCAATGCCGTAGCATCAGGACCAAGTGATGGCTGTACCCCATTCGGTAGACTGCCGGATGGGAGGGAGGCCAGTTTCTCCAGTATGCGGCTCCGTCCCCAATAAAAGTCCACATCTTCCTTAAAAATGACATAAATGGTAGAGAATCCGAACATAGAATATGACCGCACAGTTTTCACACCCGGAACACCCAAGAGACTCACCGTTAGTGGATAGGAAATTTGGTCTTCCACATCTCTGGGTGACCGCCCCATCCATTTGGTAAACACAATCTGCTGATTTTCACCAATATCGGGAATGGCATCAACGGGTACAGGATCCCGCGGAAATCTACCTAAATCCCAGTCAAATGGCGCTACACGAATTCCCCAGGCTATGATTAGTATGGTTGCAGCGCCAACAATCACCTTATTTTCAAGGCAATATCGAATAAGTTTATTGACCATTACCGCCCCCAAATTTATTTTTCAATGTACCGCAGCGCAGCATTTTGGAGCCAAAATATGGGTTGGCAATTTTCTCAGCCGTTTGCAGCCAGGATGCACCCGAATTATCAAATGCCATGGGGCAGAATGCCTCATTCACTGTTGAGCCATGATGAAATGAGCCTGCTGCCTTTATCATGGACTGAGAAAGAGGATGAAATACGCCGCGAATAGTTTCCATATTTTTAGTGGCTATCATCTCTAAATTCAAGAATCCTTTTCCCTTGTTCATTAATTGATGGTAGGTAGATTCTGCTGTTTGGAGATCATCTCCAGCCAAAGCTTCCTGAAGAAGCAGGTAAAGAGGCAGAATTTTTTCATACTGATCATGATTGAGTGTACCAGCATCCTGTAGTGTAAGTTGTTTTTCTTCTTTCACCGGACTCATCATGGATGGTTTGGCTTCAATTTGCAGGGCAGAGTCAATTTTGAAGGCGCCGTTTGTAACTACCGATTCACCTTCTGAGAGACCTTCCAGGATAATGTACTGATTTCCTGTTTTAGGTCCCAATTTTACCACTCTGCCTTCAAAAGTTGCCCTACCATCTGTTTGAGTACGGACATATACGATAGACCGTTTGCCGGTTTTTAACACAGCTGTATCTGGAATCAGCAGAGGATTTTTTCCAATATCTGCGCTAACAGCTCCGGGAATCGATTCTGCTTTTACCACATCCATACCACATATTCGGCATTGCCCTGAGCTATTATGAACATCGTCGGTGTGCATGGGGCAGAGCCATTTCCCTTTTAGTTCAGTATGAACCACAGATCCATGAGCATCAAGACGAGATGAGATAACTGCCACAGCCAGCATTTCCGGTTTAAGTAATAAATCATCATTTTTCACATTTACCCTAACCTTCACCGTACGTGTGGATGGGTCAAGTGTGGGAGAAATAAAGGCCACTGTGCCATTAAAAGTTTTACCTGGATAGGCAGTGGTTTCAAATTCTACCGGTTGCCCCAGGTAGAGATAGCTAATGTCCGATTCAAAAATATACATGAGAAGCCACAAGCTGCTCAAGTCCGCCACCGAATATAAATACTGTCCGGTTTTCACATATTCACCTTCCCGGGCATTTTTGTCAATTACAACGCCTGAAATAGGTGTATGTACAGTGATTGATTCTGTTACTTTACCGGATTTTTCCAAGCTCGATATTTGTGTTTTAGATATACCCAGTAGTCGGAGTTTTTCCCGGGCAGCAGAGAGTCCAAAACCAGAGCCAGCCTGATAAGCAGCAAGAAATTCTTCCTGTGCGGCGATTAGCCCCGGAGAATAAATATCCAGCAAATGATCATCTTTTCTCACAGAAATACCAGTAAAATCAACATAAAGGCGTTCAATTCGTCCATCCACCCAGGAAGAGATATCCCGAACTTTGCTTTCATCCATGTCCAACTTCCCCGTAACTCGTATTTTAGCAAATGCTTCACTTCTAACAACTGTAGTGGTCATAATTTCTGCCAGTTTTTCCGCAGCTGGCGACATCTTTAAAATTGGGTCTGATTCAGATCCAACACCGGCCTCCAATGGGATGAGGTCCATAAAACAGATAGGGCATTGTCCCTTGTTTGGCAATTTGACGTTCGCGTGCATTGAGCATGTCCAGGTTGTGGACTGCGCCGCTGCTGCACTTTCAGGTTTGTGGTTCTCATGTGTAGCGCCGTTGAACCAATAACCAATAGCGAACGCAGTAAATATTATTAAAATCCATTTTAAATTCTTCATTTTGTGTCTCCTTTTTCAGGATTAATTATATAGTGACCCGTTAATTCGAAATACCCAGCCTTTATTTTCTGGAATTCAGAGATTGCCCGTGCTGATTTCAACTCCAAATCTAACAATGTCTGGAATGCAAAGATAAATTCAGTGAAGGGGATGGAATTTGCTAAATACGCAGTTTCCGATACGTCATATCCAAGTTTAGCGAGTGGAATCAACCTGTTTTGGTATAATTCAATTTCCCTTTGTTTTTCGCTGAGTTGAAAACTAAAACTGGAAAGCTTTGTTTTCAGTTTAAGCTCAATATCATTTAATTGCAGTTCCGCTTCCCGTACCCCAGCTTCTCCGGCAGATTTCAAGGCTTTGTTTTTACCCAGCCAAAGTGGAAGTGATATGCCAGCCTTGATCATGAGTGGGTGGTTCTCATTACTACCCTCAAGACGAACATAATCAACTCCAGCTGTGAAATCCGGCCAGGATGCCAAGCGATTTAACCGGTACTGCAGTTTACTGATTTCAAGATTTTGTTTATGAATCTGCAGCTTGGTGTTGCCGGCGATATTTTTTACATCAGGGGGGGTATTCTCAAGGCTATTAAAAACAGGAAAAATATTTTCATTTGAACCAACTGCATATTGAAGCTCATCTAAAAGAACTTTCTCTTTATCTATCAAATCTTGAACATGGTTTTCCATGGTCATGATTTTCAACTGGATCTGTATTAAATCCGGGTGGCTTGCCGTTGATGTTTTATACCGAGAACGGATGACCGTTTCAATATGCCTTGCCAGTTCGAGATTCTGATTGGTGATCTCCACTTCCTTTTGATGAAAGCGCAGGTTTTCATAGGCTGTAACTACATTACGTTGAATTTGCAGTAAAGTCTGTTCATGCCCAATTTCGGCTTTTACAGATTGTTTAAAGGCAATTTTCCGCTTGGTGGAAAGTTTTCCCATAAAAGGGATCTTCTGAGAAACCCCTGCCCGCCATGTTTGGGGTCCGTTAGCCGTAACTACCGGCTCTGCAAATACTCCACCACTCAGCATAGGGTTTGGAAGCGCCCCTGCTATTTTTTCATTTTCTTTTGTACGCGCTATGTGTGCCGTTTTAGCTTTAATAGAAGGGTGTTTTGAAAATGCCTGTTTCAATAATGTCTCTAAATCCTGGCTTACAGATATCGATATCAGTAAAACCAGTAGAAAAATATTTTTCATATTCTACCTGAATAATTTGTTGGATAAATAGGAATATTCCAGGCAATCATAAAAAGCCCGGACATCTGACAAAAAAGGGTGTATCTAAATCAGAAGTATGCTGTTGAGCTGAAGATCGGGTTTGAATTTCTGTCGTTTGAAATTATCGATTTTCAGTAAGGAACTGGTATTTGGAATAAAGCTAATTTCTGGAGCATCAAATACATTTATCTGTTTTGCAATAACTACCTGAACTGCTGGCTGGCAAGCTGCGTCGAAATCTGTTTTTTTGCAGGAATACTTAGTTGTACAGCATGGTTTACTGTTGTTAGTTTTGCTGCAGCACATCATTTTTCCTGCCGTTATAAAGCAGCCAGCCATATTGCAGCTTTTCTCAATAGTTAAAGCAGTCCCGATATTAAGCGCTAACATTAAGGATAATATAGAAATTAATCCCTTCATACGTGAAATCTAAGATATAATTTGCATACGAACAAAATGTTTCATTGGTTTTAAAAATAAATTTGATCTGGAACACAAAACAGCTACACGTTTGGAGGAGAAGGAAAAGTGTGCAGCTGTTTTTATTTAACGAATATGGGATACTGATTATATACTGAGTGCATTTATTAAAGTTCCAGATAACATTAATAAAATGTAATAATTCATTAAATCATTGTCATTGGCTATCATTGCATTCATGGTTTAATTTTCTTTAAGTGAATAATATATTTTTTAGGAGAAATAAAAATTGAAGCATCTATTTAATGCAATAATCACTATTATCGCAATGACATCATTCATTTTATTTGCCGGTGCAACCAAAGAAGTATCTTTTAATATTTCCGGTATGACCTGCCAGGGGTGTGTTGGAAAAGTATCTGGGATTTTAGATAATACGCCCGGAGTCAACAATTACAAAGTAAGTATTGAAGATAAAAACTGTAAAATCAGTTATGATGCTGCCTTAACAAATCCGGAGGCAATTAAAACTGAATTATTAAAAACTCATTTCACAATTGGTGATGCAATCATTGAAAAACAAAGATCATCTATATTTTCGCGGATAATAAATATATTTAAATAGACTGTTATTTTATTTATGATTCCTGGAAAAATTACAGATTACCCTCATCATTATGAGCTCAAAACCAGGTGGAAAGACATAGATTCATTTGGTCATGTGAATAATGCAGTATTTCTCACGTATATTGAGGATGCACGTATAACATTTTTTTACAGATGGAATATTATAGAAATGAAAAAATCGCTGATTGTAGCTTCAATAAAAATAGATTACCTTCAACAAATTGATCATCCCTCAAACTTAATTGTTGGTCAGAAAATATCCCGTATTGGAAATAGCAGCTTTGATATTCAATCCACTATATTTATTAAGGACGACCCCAAACCAGCTGCCAATGCAGTAGTAACCTGCGTTTGTTTTGATTATGAACAGAATAAACCCGTACCGGTTTATGATGAGATTAAAGCAGACTTCCCACTGGATAAATAATTGACCTCCCATTTTTAGTTTTTCACAGTATTTCAGTTAACAGCTGAAAATTAAAGCTGAATTTGTGGTTTGAATCACAAAATACCCCCTCAAAAAGGTCAATGTGACCACCATCACTAAACGTGTATTCAAGAGGAGATACTTTATAAGAGGCAGGGGCACTCCTCTAAATAATCCTGTTCCTGCACTGGTACATTTACGCAAAGGCCCACAATGGCGGTCATGCATATCTCCTCCTGTATGACCGCTTCCTTATTACTGGATGAATCTATATATAATATTTCTGTAATTTAATACTATGAAATTATTTCAAAAATTATATTTCTCATTTCTACTTATTGTTTCAGCGTGTTATAATTCCCCAAATGTAGAGATATTCAATGTTCAAAGGAATTTTGACAATCCACTTATTTATTCACTTAATCAAAATATCAATTTCGCAAAAATTAATGAAAAGAATATTGAGCAGGCATTAGACTTTGTTTTAAGAGAGGCAGATATAATTATTTCTGAAATATTAGCTATTTCTAACAATAATTACACTTTCAATAATACCCTGTTGAGATTAGATGATTTGTATAATACGGTATCAAAGGTTTGGAATCCTCTTGAACTTTTAGCTTCAGTTCATCCAAATGTTAAAATTAGAGAAAAAGCTAATAAATCGATTTTAATTTTTCAAAATTATTTTGTTGAGTTATCTGCAAATGAAGCATTGTTTGAGATTGTACTCCAATTTTCTACTACAAATGAAGCCAAAAATTTACCGATAAATCGGAAACGGTTTTTAGAAAGTGAACTTCGAGATTTTCGCAACAGCGGACTCGGATTATCAATGAAGGATCGCGAAAAACTAAAACTGTATCAAAATATAATTTCTGAATTGAGTCTAAATTATGAAAACAACCTTGCTTCCCATTTAGATACTATATTTATAACATTTAATATGACTGAAGGGCTCCCAGCTGATTATTTGCAAAATCATTTGCAAAAGGACGGGAGCTATGGTATCGATCTATCCTATCCCTCATTTTACCCTTTTATGGAATATGCAGAATCAGACTCCTTGAGAAAAGTTTTGCGATATAAATTCCTGAATAGGGGGATGCCTTATAATTTAAATATATTAGATGAGATTTTATTAAATCGTAAATCCTTATCTGAATTGCTAAAATATCCCTCATATGCTGCACTGAATATTGAAGATGCAATGGCAAAAACACCTGAGGCAGTTTGGAGGTTTGAGAAAGATTTAATCAAAAAAATAAATCAAATTGCAGATGTTGATACTGAAGAATTGTTACAATTGAAGCGTGATCTGAAAGGTGACGATGGTGAAATTATATTTGATTGGGAAAAATATTATTATGAAAATAAGCTCCTACAGAAAAAATACAATGTAGATTCTGAAGAAGTTAAGCAATATTTTCAAGTGGATAATGTCATAAATGGATTATTTATAATTTCCAGCCAATTATTCAATTTAAAATTTCTTGAGATAGATAATCCCTCTGTATGGCATTCTGATGTGCGGATGTTTGAAGTGAGAGAGAATGCTGACAATAGATTAATTGGGCAGTTTTATCTAGATTTGTATCCCCGGGAAAATAAATATCAGCATGCAGCTGCATTTTCTATTGTTAGTGGGAAGAAATTAAACTCTCGGTACCAGCGACCAATTTCATGCTTAGTGTGTAATTTTCCTCCGCCTGGTAAAAATACTCCTGCTTTATTATTGCATGAGGATGTAGAGACATTTTTCCATGAGTTTGGTCATTTACTTCATGACATTCTTACAAAAACAGAGTTATCCAGCCAAGCCGGCTCATCGGTTGCTATGGATTTTGTGGAAGCTCCATCTCAGATGCTTGAGAATTGGGTCTGGAATAAAACATCATTAAGCCTGTTTGCCACTCATTATAAAACTGGTGAGATAATTCCAGATTCACTTTTAAATCGTATGCTGATGGCAAAGAATATTCAATCTGGAAATAATTTACTTCAACAAATATTTTATGGATTATTAGATTTAACTCTTCATGAAGAATTTGATTCTTCAAGTTTAAAATCAACAACAGAAATTATGAGTGAATTGCAAAATTCTATTACCCATTATACCTATACTGTGGGTACTCACCAGCAAGCATCATTTGATCATTTATTAGGGTATGGCGCTTCGTATTACGGATATCTCTGGTCAGAGGTTTATGCCGCAGATATGTATTCAGTTTTTGAAAAAGAAGGATTATTGAATTTAGAAACTGGTCTTCATTTTAGAAGAACCATTCTTGAAAAGGGGGGTAGCGAAAATCCAATGAACCTTGTAAAAGCATTTCTCAGACGAGACCCCAATAATGAAGCCTTCCTGAAAAATCATGGTATTATTGATTAACCTGATAGTAACTAACTAATTCTGTTCGTCTTTAGGTTCGACTACAGGTAGAAAATTTCTCAGAATAGATTCAACGATATCCAATTGCTTCTTAAGATCTTGGTTTTTGCTTAACTGTTTTTGATATAAGTATTGCCAATCCATTAGTGACAAATTATGTGAGTGGGAAAATTAATTTTGTGATCTGTGCAATACTAATCTGGGGTGAGTGCATGATGTGATTTTTATCACGTTTCAAAATGAAAGGCTAATAATGTCAGACCCGGGTCAGATAACCATTCGCGAGGAGGAGCATGCTGTTTCTCAGAAGCCATCCAGCAACCGGACCTAATTTTGTCATCGTTATAAAAAAGGAGATAATTAATATCATTTAAATTCTTAATTGTAACAGCTTTTAAAGAGAGAGAAAACCAATAGAATTACCCTTTATTTTGAAACAAGTCCAAATTGTAATGAAAAAGCAATTAATTTATATTATTAATATCAGATTCAGATTCGCTGTCATTCTGTTTATTTTACTCTCGGCTATTTCAGGCAGAGCAGGAGATTTATTATTTCATTCTATAGAATCTCACCTTTCTAAATATCGCTACAGCATTAATAAAAGAGATATTTCGGTGATAAATGGTATAATTCGTTTGGAAATTACTACACGGCGGACAAAAAATATTAATGACAGCTCCAGTAGAGTTGGTATTAAAATTATCTCAGGGTAAACTTAGTTCAGACCAATTTTTTAATATAATAAGTATTTAATTTACTGCCTTAAAAAGATTGATACTGATAGTTGCTAATTCCTCACTTGGAAAGAGTGCTTGATATTTCGGTTCTGGAATTAATCCAGCCTTTTCGGCAGCATCCAGCATAGTATCCACCTCAATGATATATTGGTCAGAATAGCCATGGGTTCCATCATATGCTGTGGCTACTGTACTCCCCAAATTGTGGGCGGTGACCTCAGGTGGTATGGTATGTAGCTCAAGGATCAGCAGTCCATATTTACTCACATAATCATGCCATGAACTGAAATGCTCAATAAGGTTCTGCTTTAACTCTTTATTTGGTATCCATCGGCCTCTAAAAGCAAATGCGCCGGTAGAATTACAAACAGTATCATGAAAGGTTTTTTTTGGAGGTGAATAGATTCGATTATGATCAAGAAATGATCTCACATTTAACATTTTTTGAAGGTCCAAACCATATTCTTGTTTCAAATTTTTCGCATAATCTGCCGGATTGCTAATATCGCCATGAAGGATTGAATGCTCAATTTTTGCTTCCTGCAATGTAATGGTGCTCGCCAGGCGGGCGGCTTTATTGAAATCAGCGCCGATAATTTTAATAGGGTAGAGGTGGAGGTGTTTTCCCCGTTCTGTTTTGTTCTTTACCACTTCAAATAAATGCTTCAATAAAGTGCCATCTCCACAACCCATATCGGCAATCCCTATAGGCTGCTCATCCAGAGGCTTATTAAATATGTGGGTGATTATTTCGTCAATTTTCCTGAAATAGAGTGAATGCGCTCCGCCGCTTCCCCATACATTCATGTGACGATTTACATGGGTTTCTAAGCCGTTAGGACTCCGCTTCCAAAGAACATTTGGATTGCCAAATAGCAACTCGGGCATTTGATTAAATGTGGGCAGGTAAGAGACGGTCACCCCGTAAGCAGTTGAGCGTTTAATAAAGAATCGACCCTCTTCTGAAAAATAATATTTACTATTTTTTATTACTATCCATTTCAAATAAATAAATAAGCTGAATATTGAACTCATGATGGGCAATGTATCTCCCATACTTTCTAAATTGATATCTGATTCATTCTCTAAACTTTCCAGGAAGAAATCACTCATACCCAACGCCACCAATATTGGCCCCACCAATAAACCCTCTAGATGTTTAGACACATCCCACTCGGTGCTGCCGGGTGCAGGTACATTTGAATTTAAAGTATCCAGGCAAATTTGCAGGTTTTGAAATTCATCTTGAATATCTTTTGCATGGGGGTCAAATAAATATTTATCAATATCTATAAGAAAAGGAATAAAAGTATAAAATCTATCATAATAGTGGGCATGGGCCAGCCCTTTCACCCCTTTTTCGGTTAAATGAAATTCAATATCTTCACCATCCTGAATAATATTCCGTTTTAACCATCCCTGGGAAGCCAACAGTCTCAGCGCTACATTCATATAGCCTGCATTACATTCATATTTACTCAAAATATCCTGAATGGTAAAGGTTTTATTTTCCAGAATGAATTGGGTGATACCATTATTAAATAAAGTAGCTATGGTGGAACATAAGGTAATCCCATCTAAATGTTGGAATAATATCCCCCTTAATTGTTTTTTTCTATCTTTGGTCATTGGTTTAATTTATGCTTTCTCAGTATTGCCCAAAAAGTTTTGATTTAGGTGTATTTATATATTTTTGTAATTCATGATATTCCTGTAAGTTTGCCAAATGCTTGACAAATTAGTAAGTGAGTATATACCATTCAAACTAAATTTGCGCGCATTTTTATGAAAATAACTGAAACTCAAACAGTAATTAAGGATAGAATTTTATGCCCTTAGTACCCAGACACATCAGAAGCCTCCAATCGTATAAACCAGGGCGACCCATTGAAGATGTTCGTAGGGAACTGGGATTAGAGCATATCATTAAATTAGCGTCTAATGAAAACCCCCATGGCCCTTCTCCTAAGGCATTGGAAGCGGTAAGGTCAACCTTAGCAGATAATTTTCGCTACCCGGATGCCTCAGCATTTGTTCTCAGGGGAAAGTTGGCAGAATGTTTTAATATAAAAATTGACAATGTAGTGGTGGGCGGGGGAAGTGAAGGGGTTATGTCCACCATTATGCGTACATTCCTGCGCCAGGGGGATGAAATTATTGCTGCAGATAATTCATTTATTGGTTTTCGGGTCCTGGCAAATGCCAGCGGAATACATACTAATTGGGTACCCTTGAAAAACTACCATCATGATTTACCGGCAATTGCTGAGCAAATAAACGATTATACCAAAATTATTTATTTGGCGAACCCTGATAATCCAACCGGTACCTATTTCCCAAAATCTGAGTTTGATGCCTTTATGGCTCAGGTACCGGAACGGGTGCTTGTATTATTAGATGAAGCCTATTTTGAATATGCCTGCCATTTATCAGATTATCCTGATTCTATGCAATACCGCTATGATAATGTTATTACTTTGAGAACCTTCTCCAAAGCACACGGATTGGCAGGTTTCAGGGTAGGCTATGGATTTGCCCATGAAGATTTAATTGAAAACCTGAATAAGGTAAAACTTCCCTTTGAACCCTCATGGCCCGGACAAATAGCCGCTCTTGCAGCCCTGGATGATAGCGAATTCATTCGGCAAACAGTTATCAATTGTCATACAGAAATGAAAAAAATGGAGCAGGCATTTCAAGAATTTGAAATTAAAACCATACCATCTGCAGCTAATTTTATCACCCTTGTATTTCCATCTGAAAAAGAAGCCCATTCCTTTAATGAGAAGATGTTGTATAAAGGGATTATTCTCAGGCATCTTACCGGTTGGGGGCTCCCTAATTGTGTAAGAATGACAGTAGGCACGAAAGAAGATAATAGCTATTTAATAGACCAGTTAGATGAGGTGATTCCACTAAAAGTGGGAAGTTAATAGGTACAATAGCCAACCTGGTTGTTGAGTTTTATTTTCAAGTTAATATTGGTAATTAATACTAATTTATAATTGAAATAATATGTAAACTAAAATATGAACGAAAAATTAAAGAGCTTTCATAAATTATTATAATAATAATATAATACAGTATGTTATACTATTATTATTAAAGCTATACATTATACTAATATGCTCATTTCAACTGTGTTATAAATAACTCTAATTCCCTCTTGTCCATGCGAACTCTAAACATCTAATTTTATGCCCTCAATCATGGGCAAAATCGCAGGGGCAATAATAAATAAAAATGAGCAGCAAAGTCATAGCCACCAACCGCAAAGCATGGCATGAATATCATATCCTTGAAAAATATGAGGGAGGAATGGTTCTATATGGTTCGGAGGTGAAAGCAATTCGTGAGGGGAAGGCGAACATAAAAGAAGCTTATATACGCTTTATTGATAATGAGCTTTTCACGGTGGGAATGCATATTGGCAAATACTCCAATGAAGGCTACTCCACCCACAGCCCTGTGCGTGATCGAAAGTTATTGCTTCATAAAAAAGAACTCTTAAAACTACGCAAAATGGTGGATGAGAAAGGTAAGACCTTGATTCCTCTTTCTCTATATTTGAAGGGCGGGCGAGTGAAGATAGAGTTTGGGTTGGCTCAAGGTAAAAAAATGTGGGATAAGCGTAAAACCAAAATGGATAAGGATGTAAAACGCCAAGTTGATAGAGCCATGAAAAATTACAATAATTAATATGAGTACATTTGCACCGGTAAAAGAGCAATTAGATTTAATTATCAGGGGAACAGATGAAGTTATCCCCATTGAAGAATTAGAGCAGAAATTAACCAAGTCACTGGCAACGGGTATTCCCCTGCAAGTGAAATTTGGCTGTGATCCCAGCCGCCCTGACTTGCATATTGGCCACGGTGTTGTTTTACGTAAATTGCGTCATTTCCAGGATTTAGGACATGAAGCAGTTCTGCTCATTGGCGATTTTACGGCCATGATTGGTGACCCCACCGGCCGCAATAAAACCAGGCCTCAAATAACGCTTGCAGAAACCAAAGAGAATGCTCAGTCCTACATTGACCAGGCCTCCATCATTTTGTCTAATGAGAATTTGACCATCGTCTATAATTCAGATTGGCTGGGTAAAATGGATTTTTCTGATGTCATAAAGTTATCATCCAAATACACAGTGGCCCGCATGCTGGAACGTGACGATTTTACCAAACGCTACCAGGATGGGGTACCCATTTCTATACATGAATTCCTCTATCCTTTGGCGCAGGGGTATGACAGCGTTCATTTGAAATCTGATGTGGAACTGGGAGGTACCGAT
Source organism: Fidelibacterota bacterium (assembly GCA_004124405.1). Classification (GTDB taxonomy): domain Bacteria; phylum Fidelibacterota; class Marinisomatia; order SCGC-AAA003-L08; family D37C17; genus D37C17. The sequence continues at coordinate 35,547 of SCKP01000005.1, forward strand.
CAGAAGTTTAACTTACTGGTGGGGCGTGATTTGCAGAAAGAAGCAGGACAGAATCCGCAGGTTATTATTACCACCCCCATTTTGGAGGGTACGGATGGTGTGGAAAAAATGTCAAAATCATATGATAATTATATAGGTCTCACCGATTCTCCTTCAGAGATTTATGGACGAACCTTGTCAATCCCGGATTCGCTCATTGGCCGCTATTTTGAATTTGCTACGGAAATATCCAGTGAAAAACTTATTGCCATAAAGGATGATTTAGAGCAGGGAGTTTCAAATCCCCGGGATTTAAAGCGCGAATTGGCAAGAGAGCTGGTTGCGCTGTATCATAATTGTGATGCAGCCATTACTGCAGAAAAGGAATTCGATGCATTATTCATTCAAAAAGATGAGCCCGATGATATGCCTGAATATACACTCACAGAATCTGAAAAACTCATTGCTATCATGGTAAAAAATGGAATGGTTGCCAGCAATGGTGAAGGCAAGCGGATGATTACACAGGGCGGGGTTCGAATTGATAAAGAAAAAGTGGGTGATATTCATTTGGTAATTGAACCTGGAGAAAATGTGGTATTAAAAGTTGGAAAACGAAAATTTCTAAGGATTATAAAATGAAAAATTGTATTAAAATATTTATAGTTATTCAGGTATTCAGCTGTTACAATATCTATGGCGTTGCGCTGCAGGAGAAGAAAACCAATACCATCCCATCTGCTCCTCATGTAAACTATAAATTAAACGAAAAAGCTCATAGCAATAAATCTACGCCCAAATCCATAATATTTATAATTGCTGATGGTACGGGCATTGGGCAGTACAGCTTATCATATTACGCCAATGGTGAGTTTGCACCTGCACGATTTGACCATGTCGGACTTGTAGCAACCCATCCAAATGATGGTCAGTGTGGAACAACCTGTAAGCGGGTAACAGACTCTGCCGCCAGTGGCACTGCTTTATCCTCAGGACAAAAGACCTATAATGGCGCTATTGGGGTTGATAAAGACACATTAAGTGTTAAAACCATGCTGGAGTGGGCTGAAGAGAAAAACATGGCCACTGGTTTGGTGGCAACATCCTCTGTAACCCATGCAACACCGGCTTCATTTGCAGCTCATGTCGATTATCGCAAGAAAGAATGGCAGATTGCAGAGCAGTTTGCCGAAACGGAAATTGATGTTATTTTAGGAGGCGGAAAAACCTTCTGGCCGGATGAACTTATCACGGAATACGAGAATAGAGGTGGACAATTTATCGAATCTATTGATGCACAGCTTAACCCAGATAAAAGAATATTAGGTTTGTTCGCAGAAGGTGCGTTGCCAACCGTTCATGAAGGTAGAACTCCCACCACCACTCAAATGGCTGAGATGGCGCTTCAAAGATTAGAGCAAAATCCAAACGGATTTTTTGTCATGATTGAGGAATCCCAGGTTGACTGGGGCGGTCATGCCAACAGCGCTGAGTATATTCAAGGGGAGATGGCTTCCCTGAATGAACTTATTAATTTTACCCTGGATTATCAGGCCCGTAATCCCGACGTGCTGGTAGTGCTTACCGCTGACCATGAATGTGGGGGGGTTGCGGTGCATGACGGAAAAGATTCTGACTTGGAGATTCGATTCACATCAGATTACCATTCTGCCAACTTTGTTCCTATCTGGGCAACGGGTCCCGGCGCTGAAGTATTTGATGCCTTTATGGATAATACCGAAATTGGGAAACAACTCATTGAGTATGTGAAAAATCGATGAGCCGAAAGGCGGTAATTTCTACAGCGGTAGCCTCCATTCACAGAGAAGCTCGTTTCAGTTCTGAAATGGTCACCCAGGCCCTCATCTGGGAAACGGTTGAAATATTAAAAGAGGAAAGACACTGGTACCATATCCGTCAGGAGGATGGTTATGAGGGTTGGATTTATAGATTTTACATAATTGAAAATCCACAATCTTTCGCAAATTGGATCATCCTTAAAGATCGTTTTATCCCCTTTATTACCACTCATAATAAAACCAGTGAAGACCGGTTTTTATCTTTTGGCTCAAGGATACCTGTAATTGAAGAGGATACACAGTTTATTTCAATTGCTCTTCCTGATGGGAAGTTAGGTAAAATTCCAGCTCAAAATTCAATTACATTACAATCACGGGAACAGCTAATAAAATTGGCTAAATCTCTATTGGGAACTCCATATATCTGGGGAGGAAAAAGTTCCTATGGCTTTGATTGTTCAGGATTTGTTCAATTGGTACTGAGTACAATAGGAATATCTATTGCGAGAGATACAGGGATGCAGGTTAAAACCGATTGGATCCAGGAAATAAATGTCAATGAAGCCAAGCAGGGGGACCTTTTATTCTTTGCTGAAAATAAGCAAATAAATCATGTGGGATTTTCATTGGGAGAGGGTAAAATTATACACTGTTCTGGAGAAGTAAAAATAGAATCTATCAATGAAGGAGATGCAGGATTCAATCAGTATTTAAGCCAATCAATTTTTAAAACGTATTCCATATCTGCTAAGGTAGTGGACTGATGGCTGCTATCCTGAACAGACGGGTTTTGGTCTTAAACCAGAGCTATGAACCGCTCATGGTTATTGGGGCGCGCAGAGCTATTATTCTCCTTTTAAGCGAAAAGGTTGAATCATTAGAGAATTATCGTGAAATGATTCATTCTGTTTATCTCTCGATGCCCCTTCCAAGTGTCATAAAATTGAAGGAATATGCACGAATTCGTCGGAAAGAAATTGTATTATCTCGAAAAAATATATTGAAAAGGGATAATCATACCTGTCAATATTGTGGAAAGAAATCTGTACCCATGACCATTGACCATATTATTTCCCGTAATAAGGGCGGGCAAGATAGTTGGGATAATTTGGTAGCAGCCTGTGTCCCCTGCAATACAAAAAAGGGCAACCATTCTTTACGGTATATTCAAATGGATTTATCCAAGACGCCCCGAAAGCCGACAATGATATTACATCTACAAAAATTTGTGAAGCAATTTCAGAGTTCGTGGCGACCCTATTTATTTATGCAGGAGAGTAATTAAACAATGGGAAATAAGAAGAGGGTATATGGAATTGAGGAATTAGAACCGCCTACGGAACAGATAAAGGTGAAGCGATTAAGGAAAAAATTGAAATAAATAATTGGGAATTATAAGAGAAAATAATAATGACTGTATCACATAAACCAATTCTACTTTCGGGCATTCAGCCCAGTGGGCACCTCTGTATTGGAAACTATTTAGGTGCATTAAAAAACTGGGTAAACCTGCAGGAGACGCATGACAGCATTTTTCTGGTGGTGGATATGCATGCCTTAACGGTTCGGCAAAATCCTGCTGAACTTCGGCAACGATGTCTTTCTTATGTTGCACAGTATATCGCCTGCGGTATTGATCCAGAGAAAAGTACCATTGTAATTCAATCTCATGTGCCTCAACATGCAGAACTCATGTGGATTCTCAGCACCATCACCTATATGGGCGAGTTAAATCGCATGACCCAGTTTAAGGACAAATCGAAAAAACATGCTGCCAACATCAATGCTGGGCTTTTTACCTATCCCATACTTATGGCCTCTGATATATTATTATACCAGGCAGACCTTGTACCGGTTGGTGCAGACCAGAAACAGCATCTCGAGTTGGCTCGTGACCTGGCAATTCGGTTTAATTCTACTTATTCGGATACATTTGTGGTGCCCGAACCATATATTCCTAAGGCCGGCGCTCGTATTATGAGCCTTCAGCAGCCAGAAAAGAAAATGTCTAAATCCGATGAAAACTTGAATAATCTCATCGCAATATTGGATTCGCCTGATGTTGTAAAGAAAAAAATAAAACGAGCCGTAACAGATTCTGGAACGGAAGTTAGAATAGATGATAGCCGCCCGGGGATATCCAACTTGGTGCAATTGTATGCTCTCATAACAGAATTACCTATCAAGGATGTAGAATCACAGTTTTCAGGTAAAATGTATTCTGATTTTAAGACAGAATTGGGGAATGTTATTGCTGAATTCCTGGAGCCCATTCAGGAAAAATACAATGAAATCATCCAAGATAAAGCTTATTTGGAATCAGTACTAACCCAGGGCGCTGAAAATGCGTTTTACCGCGGAAGAAAGACTCTTTCCAAAGTATATCGCAAAGTAGGCTTTATTCAGCCAGCCCGATAAATTTAATGGATTATCAAGTAAAAGTAGAAAATTTTGAAGGTCCCATGGACCTGCTGCTCTTTTTCATCCAGAGAGATAAGCTCAATATTTATGATATTCCCATCGCCAAAATTACCAAAGAATTTTTGGATTATATGAAAATGATGGATTTGATGAATATTGATTTGGGAGGGGAGTTTGTATATATGGCAGCTTTGTTGATGAAAATAAAAGCAAAAATGCTGCTGCCTGTATCAGATGATGATGAAGACCAGTTTGAAGATCCCCGAACCCCGCTCGTGCAGCGCTTGTTAGAATATCAGCAATTCAAGAAAATGAGTAAAGAATTACAGGAAACATTTACGGAGCATTCTTTTCATTATCCACGGGGGCAGGAAATGGTGTATGATAAAAATACGAAAAATATTACGAATCCGGTTCAGAACATCACTCTTTTTACCATATCTACCATTTTTCAAGAGCTTATTCAACGCCTTCCGGATGTAAATCCCTACGAGCTGCATGAGGAGCCTATTCATTTAGATGAACAAATAGCTTTTCTAAAAGGAGAAATTGATTCTGCTAAACACTTATGTTTTTCCACTCTCTTTCCTTTTTTAAAAACAAGACTGCGAATTGTGGTTACGTTTATGGCAATTTTAGAAATGCTGCGGACCAATCAGGTGTCAATTGAACAGGATGAACCCTTTGGAGAAATCATTTTAACTGGTGCTGCAGCCTAATGGATATGAAAAACTTGGTTGAAGTTTTGCTTTTTGCTTCTCCGGAGCCGCTGACACAGTCTCGGTTCAACCATATTCTCCAGGATGAACATTCTGTTGAACTAAATCCAATAATTGATGAATTAAACTCCGATTATGAAAAATCTGGAAAGGGATTGAAAATTCAAACAATTGGCGGAGGCTACCAAATATTATCTCAAAAGGAATATCATATATATATTGAAAGATTATTTAAGCATACCAGAAAACTACAATTATCCCGACCGGCACTGGAAGCGTTGTCCATTATTGCCTATCGTCAACCTGTCAGTAAAATGGAAATTGAATCAATTCGTGGTGTGGAATGTGGATCTGTTGTCCATACACTTATGGAAAGAGAGCTCATCACGGTAAAGGGTAGAGGCAAAACTGCTGGACGGCCATTACTGTTTGGTACAACCCAAATATTTCTGGAGTCTTTTGGACTTGAAAAAACAACTGATCTCCCCAAGCTTAAGGAACTTTCTGAGTTAATGGGTGATAACCCTGACCCAGTATTATTTGAGAACGATTATGCGGCTGAATAAATTTCTGGCTCGTGCGGGAGTGGCATCCCGTCGTAAATGTGACAGTCTTATCGAATCGGGAAAGGTTGTGGTGAATGGCCATGTTAAAAGGAACTTTGGTTATCAGGTTGGCGCAGATGATATTGTGGTTTGTAATGGGATGCCTATAAATTCTCTTCCCAAAACAAAGGTATATCTTGTTAATAAATTAAAAGGCTATATTTCCACCTCATCGGACCCGCAGGGTAGAAAATGTGTTATTGATTTGGTACCCAGTACAGATCGTTTATTTACGGTTGGCAGATTAGATCGGGATACCACTGGCGCAATATTGGTTACCAATGACGGAGAAATGGCTAATAAACTCATGCATCCCAAAAACCAAATCGAACGGGTGTATATTGTTGCATCCAAATTGAATATCTCTCGGGATAAGAGAGGCAATTTATCTAAAGGACTTGCTCTGGGCGATGGTACCAAGGCAAAAGGGGAGCTTTATCGTCTTGATAGAAAAGGGGGATTAATTTACTGGAAAGTAGTCCTTCGGGAAGGAAAAAACCACGAAGTAAAACGAATATTCAAGGCATTGGGTTCAGTAGTAGTGCATCTCCACCGTCAATCCTTCGCCGGATTGGAAATTGATAAAATATCTCCTGGAAAATTTCAAGTCTTGAAAGAGAATGATGTTAAGCGGCTCCAGGAGGGTATTCCGAGCTAAGAGTAAAACAGGCTTCCAGCTTGGTATTGTAATTTTTAATAGATATTTTCCTCCACATAATCCAGAGAAATATTTTATTAATGATATAAAGGTGTTTAAATTACTAGGCTTTTTTAAAAGAGACTTTTCGACGAGATGGTAATTGCAATAGACGGGCCAGCAGGGTCTGGTAAATCAACCACTGCAAAATATGTAGCGGAAAAACTAGGTTTTATTCATATCAATACGGGTGCCATGTATCGAGGTATCGCCTTGAAATGTATTCAGGATGATATCAATATGGAAAATTCATCCCAGTTAAATCATCTGCTTGCTCATACTAAATTCAAGTTTGAAAAGGAAGGCGGCTCAACCTTGTTTATGGATGGTGTTGATATTTCAGCTGAGCTTGCCTCAGTTCAAGTGACCAACTTTGTTAGTCAAGTGAGTGCAATTTCAGAGGTACGAGAAAAATTAGTTCAATATCAGAGAGACATGGCAGATGGATTAGATGTGGTGCTGGAGGGTAGAGATATTGGTACGGTAGTATTCCCAAATGCAGAACATAAATTTTTTCTTGTAGCAGATATTCATGAAAGAGCCAGACGTCGTAAAAAGGAAATGGAAGCTAATGGAGAGGTTGTTTCCCTTGAAGAATTAACTTCTGAAATGGAAGAGAGGGACAGAAAAGATACCACTCGCAGACATTCCCCTTTAAAGAAAGCAGAGGATGCGGTAAAAATAGATACTACCGGTTTAAGTATTGAAGAACAGGTAAACCACATCGTAGAAATCGTAAATAAAACAATCAAATAGGAGCAAGACTCACAAAATGAGTACAGACATTCAACAAGAAACCCAGGAAGTAGAAAATACAGAATCCACAGAAGTGGTAGAATCTATTTCCGCAACTGAAGATATTAAAGAAACTACTGAAACCCAAACAGCAAAGGAAGAAAGTGCAGAAAAAACTGAACCTGAGGCAACTGAAGAAAGTGTGCCTGATGCTGTGGTTGAAGAAACATTGGAAGCAACTGTAAAAGAGGAAGAATATATACCACCTCCGGTTGCTGTTTTAGATTATTTAGATCCGTCCATTTTGGATATAAAAGTAGTAACTGAAGAGGATTTGGATCAATATGAAGAAGAAGAATTTGTGCCAAATGAATTGCATGATCAATATGCAGATACATTCAGCGATATTAAAGAGCGGGAAGTTGTTTCAGGTACAGTCGTAGGTCTTACCGATCGAGATGTACTTGTTGATATTGGATTCAAAGCAGAGGGAATTATTCATCGCTCCGAGTTTGAAGAACTTCCGGAAGTGGGACAGGAAATTGATGTCTTTATAATTACCTTTGAAGACCGTCGTGGAAATATTATCCTTTCCAAAGAAAGAGCTGATTTCCAGAAACGGTGGACAGAAATTCGTAATTGTTTTGAAAAAGAGGAACTCATCACTGGATTAATTAGCCGTCGAATAAAGGGTGGAATGGTTGTGGATTTAGGTGTAGTGCAAGCCTTCCTTCCAGGATCACAGGTGGATATTAAACCCGTTATGGATTTTGACGAATTCCTGGGTGTCGAAAGTGAATTCAAAATTGTAAAATTCAATGAACTCAGACAGAATATAGTGCTTTCCCGTAAAGCCATTTTAGAAGATGACCTCCTTGGGAAAAGACAGGCTGTTCTTGAAGAAATGGAAATTGGTATGGTACTTGAAGGTATGGTTAAAAATATTACCGATTTTGGAGCTTTCGTTGATTTAGGGGGTATTGATGGTCTTCTTCATATCACTGATATCACTTGGGGAAGAATTAATCATCCGACAGATAGACTTGCAATTGGAGAGCAGGTGACTGTTAAGGTTATTGATTTTGACATTGAAAAGGTTCGTGTATCATTAGGAATGAAACAATTGCAGCCTGAACCCTGGATAGGTATTGATGAAAAATATCCTGTTGATTCGATCATCGAGGGTAAAATAGTAAACATGATGAATTATGGTGCTTTTATCCAATTGGAAGAAGGGGTTGAAGGGTTAATTCATATTTCTGAAATGTCATGGACCCGTCATATAAAGCATCCTTCAGATATGTTTAAAGTAGGAGACAAAGTAGACGCGAAGATTCTCAATATTGATACAGATGAGAAGAAAATTTCTCTGGGAATTAAGCAGTTGCAGGATAATCCGTGGGATACCATCGAAAGTAAATTTGAAGTTGGATCAGACCATGAAGGTATTGTTCGTAATTTAACTCAGTTTGGCGCATTTATTGAATTAGAAGAAGGTATTGATGGTTTAGTTCATATATCTGATATGTCCTGGGTTAAACAAGTGCGGCATCCGAAAGAAATTGTGCAAAAGGGAGATACCATAAAAGTTCGTATTTTGGAGGTATCTGCCGAAGACAGACGATTGGCTTTGGGTATTAAACAGATTGAGGCAAATCCATGGGAAAATATTAAAAACGATTTCACCTCTGGTAAAGTTGTTAATGGTACCATTTTAAAAGTATTAGATAAGGGTATTATTTTCGATTTAGGTGAGGGCCTTGAGGGGATTGTTCCACTTAAACGGATGAAAAAGCATGAGAAAAATCAAATATTGATTAATTTTAAAGAGGGTGAATCTCATGAAGTAACGGTACAGGAAGTGGACGAAGAGTATAAGAAAATTATTATCATGATGGATTTAGGATTGGATGGCTTAGAGGGTGATGATGAGGCTGAACCTGAAATGGTTGTGGATGAAGCAGAGCCCGAAAAATTAGAAATTCCACAGGAAGTCATTGATCAGATTTCTGGAAATGATGATAAAAAAGGTGAATCTGAGGATACTGCTGATAAAAAATCAGATGACGAAGAATCTGTGGATGAATAATAATCATTCAAAATAGATAAGAGGGGGGCTGATTTTTTTCCAGACCCTGTTTATTAATGCTTATTCTTGGAATCGAAAGTTCCTGTGATGAAACTGCCGGAGCAGTCTGCAAAAATGGTGAAATAATAAGTAATGTAGTCCTTTCCCAAGTTATTCATAAACAATTTGGTGGGGTAGTACCGGAAATCGCGTCCCGGGAACATGATTCCCAAATAACCAGTATCATTCAAAAAACTTTAGATGAAGCTAATATCACCCTTTCAGATATAGAAGCAATTGCCGTGACCTACGGCGCAGGACTAATGGGTGCACTTCTTGTTGGATTAAATTATGCAAAGGGGCTTTCCATCGCATTGAAAATTCCTTTTATCGGAGTCAATCACCTGGAAGGTCATTTGTATGCCAGTTTTATTTCATTTCCTAATATGAAATATCCCTACTTATGTTTATTGGTAACGGGTGGACATACCCAAATTTGGGAGGTGCAATCCCCAGGAAATTATGTTTTACACTCTACTACTATTGATGATGCTGCAGGTGAAGCATTTGATAAGGGAGCACGCATTTTAGGTCTTGATTATCCAGGTGGACCTGAAATTGAAAAAATTGCTCAAAACGGTGATCCTGAAAAATATAATTTTCCAATTCCAAAGGTAAAAAACAACCCTTTAAACTTTTCATTCAGCGGATTAAAAACAGCATTATTATATAAATTTCGTGAATTATCTCAGGATGAGATTAAAACGAATAAAAGAGATATTGCTGCAAGTTATCAAGAAACAATTTTAAACACCCTGCTCAGGCAATTGGCCAATGTTATTACATTAACCGGAATAAAACAAATATCAATTGTAGGTGGAGTTGCAGCCAATAAACGTTTTCGAGAAAAAGCAGATATTTTAAGGGATAATTCTAATACGGAAATTTATTTTCCAACAGCAGAATATTGTACAGATAATGCTGCTATGATTGCAGTAGCAGGATATGAAAAATTGAAGGAAGGAGTATATTCTCCATTATCATTAAAAGCAAATCCGAATCTTGCATTAAATGATGGAGCTATTGGGTGAGATGAAGATTCTTGGTTCCCCTTTTCTCACCCTTATTTTTACAATTAGCTTTATCGTATTTTTGGTTCGCTATTGGAAATTAATAAAAAATATATCTTTCCCCTATAAATTGTCCCTTGTTTCTTTACGATCTGTTACAATTATTATACTATTATTACTGCTGATAAATCCTTGGGTGGATTTTAAGAAAAAGGAGAAAATCCCTCAAAATATAGATGTAATATTTGATCTGTCGGAAAGTATGATTGCTCATTTCAATAAGATGGGAATTTCATCTGAGAATATCACAAATGATATTCATAACCTGATTGACATTAATAATGTAGATTTGAATTTCTATAGATTGGGTGAAAAAATAAAATTAATAGATAATTCTTTATCTGCGGATGCTGTAACAGATTTCACAAACTTACCTGATTTTATCGGGTACGAAAATCCCAATCAGGTTATCCTAATTACGGATGGTAAAGCCACTGTTGGAAGGGAATTAAACAACCTGAGTCTTCCCCGTAATTTGCCTCTTCATATAATTGGTGTGGGACCCACAATAGCCGGGGAAGACCTTGCAATTGAACGAGTGGTTATTCCGCCTAACTCCAATAAAATGGATACTGTAAAACTTGTTGTTAAAGTTAGTGCAAAGCTTCAAAATGATATCACAACTCAGTTGCATATAAATAATGAAAACGGTGATAGAATTTATAATAAGCCTTTGAGTTTTGAGTCTGGAACGCAAAATAATGAAATTGAAATTTTCATTCCGGCTATGGATTTTAATGGGGTAAATACTGCTATCTTAATTTCAATAGCTGGAGAATCTCAAATTGAAAATAACCAATATTCATTTCGGGTAAATGTTCAATCTGAAATTGATGATATTCTCTTGATTTCTGGTGCCTTATCACCAAATTCTTCAAGTATAAAATCAATTCTTAACTCTCTGGATGGGATCGAAGTAATTCACCAATATCGAATTGATAAAATTCAATGGAATGAAAATCCCGATGGCGCCTTAACTCAAAATCTAAAAATGATTGTATTTGATGATTTTCCCACTGGAAATATTGACCGGTCATTGTTTGAAGAATTGGTTAAATCATCCCGATCTCAACAAATACCAATTGTGTATTTGGAAGGTCCTAAAAGCAATTTGACAACGGGAGAAATTATCCGGTCACAGTTTCCATTTTTCATTCCCACCGCTATTGAACCAAATGTGTTCACGTCATTGTCTGATGACATTGCAAATAGAATCTACTCTGGTATCAACTTATCTTCATTCCCACCCCAAGCTAGATCGGTAAAGTGGACAATGGAAAATAATAATTGGGTTAATTTTACAGATGGAAGTTTTATGATAGCCAGGAAGAATGATGTTTATATGGCTGCCATACCGGACATAACAGGAAATCATTTAAAAACCCTATATAATAATACCTCACCAATATATAATCTTTTAAAAAAATTATTTCTACATGCCTTTCATGGGAATGAAGGATTACTTGCACTCCATATTGACGGCTCATCTTTTAATAAGGGGGAAATAATTAATGCAAAATTACTTCCTATTGAAAATTTGGGATTATCAAATTTCACTATTAAAGCGATCCACTCGAATTTAGATACCGTTATTACTGATTGTGTTCATGATTTTCCAGATAAATATTATGTCTGTAAATTAGCATTGCAGTTACCAGGAGAATATTTGTTGATGGGAGAAGCAGATTTACCAGATGGGCAGAAAATAATAAGCAAGGAAGCATCAATAATAGTTCAGGCTGTTAATATTGAATTAATAGAATTAATTCAGGAGCAAAATATACTTATGCAGGTTGCCCATAATTCAGGTGGAATTTACGTTCCCATTGAATCGTTGGATTCTATGTTTTCTAATATCGAAATTACACCTGTTCAAATATTAAAAAATTACCAAATTAGCGGGTTGTCCACTCAAGATTATTGGTGGCTGCTCATTGTATTATTATCAATAGAATGGTTTTTACGTAAAAAGTTAGGTTTATTATAAATGAAATTATTTGTCACTGGCGGCGCAGGATTTATTGGGGGAAATTTTGTATTGAAGCAAGTAATCCAGGAAGGGAATGAAGTACTCAATTTTGATAAACTCACCTATGCAGGAAATTTAGATACGCTGAAAAGTGTAATTGGTAATGATAAATATCAATTTATTCAGGGTGATATTTGCCAGAGAAGCACAGTGAAAAATGCATTGTCCCAATTCCAACCCAATGTCATTATCAATTTCGCCGCAGAATCCCATGTTGACCGCTCCATTGATGGTCCCTTTGAATTTATTCAAACCAATATTGTAGGAACTGCAGTTCTATTAGATGAAGCCAATAACTATTATAAAACTCTTACTGGGGAAATGAAAGCTGGATTTCGCTTTCTGCATGTTTCCACAGATGAAGTCTTTGGAAGTCTGGGAGATGATGATTATTTCACCGAAAATACAGCCTATGACCCAAGTTCACCCTATTCTGCCTCTAAAGCTTCATCTGATCATTTGGTACGGGCCTGGAACCGAACGTTTGGGCTTCCCATATTAATTACCAATTGCTCTAATAATTATGGACCTTATCAATTTCCAGAAAAACTTATTCCTCTTATGATATTAAACTGTCTAGAAGAAAAAAATCTTCCCATATATGGCAAAGGAGACAATGTGAGAGATTGGCTGTTTGTTGAGGATCATTGCGATGCCATTTATTCTGTTTTATCAGGGGGGGAGTTAGGGGAAACCTATAATATCGGTGGAAATAATGAAATCCAGAATATTGATATTGTAAAAACTATTTGTGAGAAAATGGATGAATATTCTCCCCGACAACAAGGCGGGAATTATGAAGAATTAATAACCTATGTTACTGATAGGCCCGGGCATGATTTTCGCTATGCCATTGATGCCTCGAAAATAAGTAATGAATTGGGTTGGCAGCCTAAAGAAAATTTCGAAACTGGTATTGAGAAAACCATCCTTTGGTATTTAGAAAATAGAGAATGGTGGCAGGCCATACAAGACAATACCTATCAACAAGAAAGACTGGGGGTTGTGAGCGAATGAAAGGAATAATTTTAGCTGGTGGTGCAGGAACACGATTGTTTCCCCTAACAAAGGTTGCCAGCAAACAGCTCATGCCGGTTTATGATAAACCTATGATTTATTATCCACTGTCAACCTTAATGCTAATGGGAATACAAGAAGTGCTCATTATTTCAACCCCTGAAGACACACCACGATTTGAGAGATTATTTAATGATGGTTCTTATCTTGGAATGAACATTTCATACAAAGTGCAAGATGAACCAAATGGAATCGCACAAGCATTTTTGATTGGGGAGAATTTCATTGAAAATGATCCCGTTACTCTCATTTTGGGAGACAACTTGTTTTATGGCCATGGGTATCTTGATTTTTTAAAAGGGAAGCTGGAGAATTTCAGCGGCGCAACGATTTTTGGCTATCAGGTAAAAGACCCGGAACGCTATGGGGTGGTTGAATTTGATACGAATGGTAAAGTGCTCAGTATTGAAGAAAAACCGAAATCGCCAAAAACTAATTACGCTGTACCGGGATTATATATTTATGATGAAAATGTTGTTTCTATTACGAAAACTATGAAGCCATCGGGAAGAGGTGAGTTAGAAATAACGGATGTTAATAAGGCCTATTTAGAAAAGGGTGACCTGCATGTAGAATTGTTGGGGAGAGGGGTTGCCTGGTTGGATACAGGAACCCATAAAAGTCTGTTAGAGGCTGGTGCTTTTATTGAGACAATTGAATCACGTCAGGGCTTAAAGGTAGCCTGCTTAGAAGAAATTGCCTTTGCCCAGGGCTTCATTTCAAAAGATTATTTATCTAATGTAATTGAAAGCTATCCGGATAATAATTATCGTTATTACATAGAATCTATTTTAAATGGCTAATATGGAATTTATTCAAACAGAAATCCCTGATATCATACTCGTAAAACCGAATGTTATTGAAGACCATCGTGGTTTTTTCATGGAATCTTACCATATTGAAAAATTTAAAATTGGTGGAATAAATTGTACGTTTGTGCAGGATAATCATGCTAAGTCGGTTCAGAATACATTGCGGGGTCTTCATTTTCAGGTTCAATATCCCCAGGCAAAACTACTCAGATGCCTAAAGGGTAAAGTCTTTGATGTTGCCGTTGATATACGCCAGGACTCACCCTATTTTGGAAAATGGGTGGGAGAAGAATTATCTGAAGAGAATAGATACCAGCTGTATATTCCTGAGGGGTTTGCACATGGTTATTATGTAATGTCTGAGACAGCTGAAATTGCCTATAAATGCTCAGAAATCTATCATCCTCAGGATGAACAGGGTATAAGGTGGAATGATCCTGAAATTGCTATAAACTGGCCCGGAGATAATCCCATTTTATCTGAAAAAGATAAAGCATTACCCATGATGGCTGATAGTGATTTCAAAACAAGTCAAACGGCCGTCTAAAAAATGAAGACCAACAAAATATTAATTTCTAAAAATATCAATAAGTCAAATTTTATCATTTTATTTCACCTGATTTTGATAGTGGGACAATTTTCCTTCGGTCAAAATTTCCCAAATATCGGATTAAACAATCAAGATAAACTCATAAGACTGCCGGAAGCATTTATAATAGAGACTCAAATTGATCCAGAGACCTATATTCTGGGACCCGGTGATAAGATTGGCTTAAGCATCATTACCAGTTCCAATATGGCATATATATTAACAATCATCCCCTCCGGTGCATTGTGGATACCCGATATTGGTCCAATACATATTTCTGGCAATAATATCCCTGATGCAGAAATTAAAGTTGCAAAATATATTCATGAAAATAGATTTAAAACTGCAGATATTTCGCTGGTGCTCTTAAATATCCGCCAATTTAAGATTCAGGTTATCGGAGCTGTCAATTCTCCGGGATTTATTAATGTTTCATCAATTGAACGCCTCACCGATGCCATCCGTAAATTAGGAGGATTGCATAAATTGGCTGATGAAGATAATATTTCAATACAGCGGGTAAATAGTGGGGAATTTAACTGTTCTTTAAAATCCTATCAGCTTAATGGCGACCTTGCTAATAATCCTATATTAAAAGAGGGTGATGTTATTCGTGTTGCTTACAATTCAGAGTACAGCGAAGAATTAAAAGCGTCAATTACCCATAAGCAGAGTTTGGTGTTTGTTACTGGTTTTGTTCTTAGACCCTCCGGGCATAAATTCCTACCTGGTTATTCTGTTAATGATTATATTGCAATGTCTGGAGGAGCAACTGATTTTGGCAGTTTGAAAAATCTTTCCATAAATAGAAATGGAGAATTATTATCTATGGAAAACCTTAATTATCTGGAACCAGGTGATGAGATCAATATACCGGGAAATATGAAATACAGATTATTAGGTAATATGAGTGTATTGCAGACTATTACAGCTATGATGACTCTGTATTTGACATATCAGGCGGCGATTAATTGAATAATACTAAAGCATAACTATGTCTGCACAAGAGTATAATTTAATTGATTATTTAACAGTATTAAAACGCTGGAAAAATTTTATATTGCTAAATGTATTTGTGATTACACTATTTGCAATAATATTATCTTTAATAATACCAAAAACATATAGGGCATCGGCAGTTTTGATGCCCCCTTTGACACAAACTGGAATGGGAGTATTTACTCCTCTTATTGATTCCCCATTTGGAGGATTGTTTTCCCAGACCACGGATGAAACAATGAGTATGATTGCAATACTGAAAAGTAGAACAGTATTAACTAGTGTCATCGAAAAATTCAATCTTATAGAATTATATGAGGTAGAAAATATGGATATAGCAATTCAATCCTTAAAAGATCATGTTTTAATAGATATTGATGATGAAGGGACAATAAGGGTTTCAGTTGATATACTAACAAAATGGTTTCACCCAGATTCTGAAGAAGAAAAAGCAAAACAACTCTGTTCAGACATAGCAAATTATTTCATTAAACAATTAGATATTGTAAATAAAAAATTGCAGACGGAGCAGGCATCCTTTCAAAGAAAATTTATTGAAATACGGTATAACAATAATATTCAGGAACTTAAATTGGCTGAAGAAAAATTAAAGCAATTTCAAGAAATTAATAATTTGATTTCGTTACCGGAGCAAACAAATGCAGCAATAGAAGCGGCATCGAAGATTAAGGGACATATTTTAGCCAATGAGGTTCGTTTAGAAGTATTAAAAAAAGCATATAATTCCGGGCATCCTGATATTGATCAACTTAAAAATGAAATTGCAGCATTAACAGAACAATTGCATCGGATGGAGTATAGAAAGGAAACTGAACAAACAAATATTAAAAATATATTTCCCCCTTTTTCAAGAATGCCGGAATTAGAAACACAATTACGTCAGTTGATGAGAGAGGTAGAAATTCAGAATACTTTGTTAACATTTTTAACGCAGCAATACGAAGAAGCAAAAATCAATGAAGCAAAAGATACACCCACGATTCAGGTTTTAGATATTGCTGTGAAACCAAATATTAAATACAAGCCATTTCGGGCATTGATTGTTATAGGAGCGGGGATATTTGGATTAATATTTAGTTTTTTTATTTCATTTGTTCGTGAGAGAATTGATCCGCGTACATAACATGCCAATTCTGATTAATCACTACCCAAAAAATGAAATAAGTCTCTTTGTTCCTAATACCTCCCAGGAAAGCTTCATTACGTTAGCAAAATATTAATATTGACATCGCCCCGTCGTGTTCTTGGTTTCGTTATTCTGTGCTATTTATTTTAGAATATTTACATAATCGACTATTAATTTTTTAACATGGCGCACCGGATTTTAAAAAATGCTATAATTTTATCCTCTACACAAGTTTTTTCCCGGATTCTGTCATTCACTTTTTTTCTGATATTGGCAAGATATTTTGGCAGTGAATTCTTTGGAAAGTATTATTATGTGTATACCCTTATTTTTCTCCTGACTTTCATTTCTGATTTGGGTCTCTCCACATTATTAATCAGAGATATTGCCAAATTAAAAGAGCGCGCTGGCAACATCCTTCTCCATTCTGTTATTATTCGGATATTCTTTTCAATTCTTGTGTATTCTGCACTTGTAATTACCATTTACTTTCAACCTGACCTGGATGTTGATAAAAAGAATTTAATATATTTATTAGGTTTTTATGTTTTCTCCAAAGCACTATTTGAATATTCTCTTAATTATTTCCAAGGGGTCGAAAAACAAGGCATTTATGGCTTGTTACTATTGCTTAACAATATCCTTTTGGTTGTTATTACCCTATTTTTTATTTACGGGCGAACAAATTTCATTATATTTAGCATTATTCCCGTTATAGCGACTCTGGTTTCTGCAACAGTAGGTTTCTATTTAGTAAACCAGCAAGTTTCATTTAAGTTTAAAATCCTTTTTGGTGATTTAATATTTTTAATAAAAAGAACAATACCGTTTGGATTAACTCTATTTGTAAGTGCTGCATCTGCAAGAATGGGAATTATAATGATCTCATTGCTCAGTACAGATATTCAGGTAGGGCAATATGGTGTTGCAAATAGACTGATTGAGGGAATAATGATCTTACCAATTATAATTAACAAAATTACATACCCTTTATTATCCAATCTGAAAAATAACCCGCTAAAATTCCAATGGACATTAGAAACAGCAAATAAAGTGTTATTACTTTGCACATCAGTAATTGTTATAGTTTGTAATATTTATGCAGAAGATATTATTACTATTCTTTTCACAAATTTGTATATTGACGCTGTTATTGTCTTTCAGGTTTTATGCTGGATGTTATTGGGATCCTTTCCAAACTACATAATTGGGCATGCATTGTTTTCAATTGATAAACAGCGCGAAGTGCTAAAGATTTCTGGATTAATGTTATTTATAAATATATATTTCAATTTTATTTTAATACCCAAATTTGGAATTATTGGGGTGGCTTTAACCGCAGTTTTTACAGTAGCTGTAACATTTATTGGTTATCTTAGAATACTAAAACAGTATTATAAAATAATGGATATTTTTAAAAATTGGGTAAAGATCACAATGCTTTGCATTATTATAGTTTCAGTGGGGTTATTTTTAAGATCTGTTATTCCGGAGATTGTGACTGCTCTGTGTTTGATATCTCTGTATTGTTTTGGTATTTACTTCTTCAAACTTATTAGTGAACAGGAAATAACTAAATTCAAATTATTTCTTACACAAAAAGGAATGTAATCAAGGTATCATGAAAGCAGAGGACACATTGATATCTAATAGAGGGTACTCTTTTTGGATATTGGTTTTCATTTTCCAAATATCAATGGTTCTACTTTTCAGTTTAGAATATTGGATACCGTTAATATTTCTTTTTACACTTATATTAATGGGTTACTCCCCTTATAATTTAACTCCAGCAATTTATTTACTAATTATGAGCTTGTTTATTGGTTTTTATATAATTGAAAAACCAATTGGGATTAGAATTGTGGATGTAATCATTTCAGTCTCCGTAATTACATATATTTTGCATAAAGCGTTTAGAGGAGATTTATCTATAATGAAAACATCTCTGAATAAACCCATTATAATTTTTCTTATAGGTATTACAATTTCACTGTTTGGTGCACCACAAATCGGAAATGGTGTAATTAATCTGTTAAGACATCTTGAATTATTCGCAATATTTTATATTATAACAGATATTACCTTTTTGGAGGGTAAAGCTATTATAAGAAAAATGCTTGATTATTATGTTTATATAGCAACGGGTGCTTCAGCAGTGGCAATAACAATGCTATATTCTTTAGGTGGTGGCAGGGCTTTTGGTGTGACAGGAAGCCCTCTAAGCGATTTAATTGTATCGGCTCTCATTATCACGATATCTCAGATATACCTTAGACAATCGTCAACTCAGCGGGGAAAATATTCTTTAATAGCGTATATATTGTTTGTACAAATTATTATGACTCAGACACGGGGGGCATGGTTAAGTTTAATAATTGCAACATTATTTCTGACATTATTATTAAAAAAAGCTTCAATTCCTTTAATTATTAAGCACACATTTTGGGTGAGCATTCTGTTTTGCCTGGCCATTATAACTTCTTCTACTATTTTTTCAAATTCATTTATTGGTATGGTTCATCGAGTTGAACATCTCCAACAGCTAAATATTGGCACCCTACATAATCGCCTGATTCTATGGGATGCTGGAATCAACTCAGTTTTATCACATTTTGTTAATGTAATAGGTCTTGGTCATTTTCCTATTTTAAGTGGAGATTATTCAATCATTGG
>SCKP01000006.1 GCA_004124405.1 Fidelibacterota bacterium
TGTAAATAATCATCTTGATATTGATACTTTTAATAATCCAGTTATTGAAAGTGAGACCTACAAAGCATTTGTATCTGACTCATGGGATGAAGAAGATCTGAATAAGTATTACAAATTGATAATTAACTATAGTGACGCAATCAGAGCCGTTTCAGAATCAAAAAAAATATACCCTATAGTTATTTTGGAGGGCATATTTATTTACAAACCACAACTAGCGGATCTTTTTGACCTCAAGATATATTTGGATATTGATATTTCTCTTGGACGAAAGAGATTTGCCAAGAGAAGGAGCCTTGAGAGGGACAAGCGACCATTTGATATCTATGATAAGATATGGATGCTTTCCCAAATCAGATATGAGTCAGAGGTTCGTCCAAAGCAGATAAGTGATTTAGTAATTGCTTATAATGATAAATCCAATCCTGTTCTTTACAGAAATGCAATCTAGCTGAACAGGAAATGAAAGTCCGAATCGAAGAAATGAGATTCCGGGCAATAGAAGCGGAAGCAGAAGTACCCAAAAAAGCAATGGCACAGGAATTCAGGTACGGCAACCCGGATATATACTTGAATATAGGCCGGATGAAGATGAAGAATCTAGATGAATAAAAAGAGATGCTGTAGAGGTGGGTATAATCACTCTGAATTTAACAAATTGATCAATCGTAAATTAAAGGAATGGAAATTGTATTATCTTACAATCCTAACTCTAAAATTCGTCCAATTACCGGGGCAGATTACAATAACTATTGGAGAAATATTTAGATAATATTCTAATGGGAAACAAACCTAAATACATTCAAATATGAAGGTTGCCGTTTTTGGTGGTACCGGTTTTGTTGGAAGTTATATTGTAAGGGAACTTGTCCGTAAGGGTTTTATTCCAAAAATACTGGTACGAAGTGGGTCTTTGTCAAAAATAATTTCACCCTGTGAAGTGGTCAGGGGAGATATCCAGGATAAAAATGCCATTATAGAAACTATACAGGGAACGGAGGTAGTGATCTATACCATTGGTATTATACGTGAGTTCCCCAAAAAGGGTGTAACTTTTAAAGAATTACAGCTTAATGGTCTTAAGCGCTGCATAGAGAGTGCACGGAAAATTGATGTGAAGCGGTTTATACTTATGAGCGCCAATGGTGTAAGGTCTGATGGAACGGCATATCAGACAACCAAATGGCAGGCGGATGAAGCGCTGACAGAATCAGGATTGAATTGGACTATTTTTCGACCTTCGCTCATATTTGGCGACCCTTGTGGAGAAGGGAGACCAGAGTTTTGCACCCAGATCCGGGATGATATGCTGAGCATGCCATTTCCAGCGCCCTTATTTTATAATGGGCTTTTGCCCTTTAATTCAGGATTGTTTTCTATGTCACCTATTCATGTAAAAAATGTGGCAGAGTTCTTTGTAAAATCCATTAATTTGAAAATTTGTGAAAAAAACATTTTTGATCTGGGAGGACCAGAAGTGCTCACGTGGAAAGAGATTATTCACAAAATTGCCCTGGCAAGTGGGAAGCGTACCTGGAAAATACCTGCACCAGTGGTTGTTATAAAAATAGCAGCATCAATTTTAGATAGATTCAAATGGTTTCCTGTCACTCGAGATCAGCTCACCATGCTTATGGAAAGCAATACTGTCAGCGCGAACTATTTTGATGATTTTTCTATTAATCCCAAAAATTTTAATTTGGAAAACCTGGAATACTTAAAGTGAGCTTGAAATAAATAAATTATAGTCTTCCATCTATAACATTCCGCATTCTAAAAACCGAAACCACAAAACACCACTTGTCAATCATCCATCTACGTTTCACTATGATGGATGAATAACATAGTGTAGATTGGTTCATGATTTGGTGTTCTTGATTTTATATTCAAAAATCACTATTCACTATTCGCTTCCACCGCTTCATTTGCAAGTTCATCCGCCCGTTCATTTTCGGGGTGCCCGCTGTGTCCTTTCACCCATTTCCATTCAATATGATGCCGTTGGACTTCAGCATCAAGGAGTTGCCAGTATTCTTTGTTTTTAACTGGTTTTTTGTTGGCGGTTTTCCAACCTTTCTTTTTCCAGCCATGAATCCATTCAGTGATCCCATTTTTTACATAATTAGAATCAGTAGTGAGAATTATTTTGCAGGGTCTGGTAAGAGACTTCAGCGCTTCAATAACTGCTGTCAATTCCATGATATTATTTGTAGTTTCAGGGGAGTAGCCATTGAGTTCTTTTTCATGATCACCATATTTCAAGATAGCACCCCAGCCACCAGGCCCAGGATTACCCTTGCAGGCACCATCCGTAAAAATGTGAACTATATTGATATTACCTGAATTACTCATAGGGAAAATCTATTAAATAAATTATGCACCAAAAAATAAAAACCCCTGTTAGATATAAACCTAGCAGGGGTTTTATGGAGAAACAACTATGAACTTACGCTGTTAAAAACTGATCTTCTTCAGTACTGCCAACCATTGCAGTTGTAGAAGCCTGTCCTTGTGCAATGGTATTTTGAACAGCATCGAAATAGCCGGTACCTACAAATGCCTGGTGTTTAGCAGCCCGGAATCCAAATTTTTCATTGGCAAACTCCTTTTGCTGCAGTTGCGAGTAAGCCCACATACCATCTTCCTTATAGGCCCTACTGAGCTCAAACATTCCCATATTCAGACTATGCCATCCAGCCAAGGTGATGAATTGATATTTATAGCCCATCTTATACAATTCTTCTCTGAAAACTTTCATGGTATTTTCATCCAGATTTTCTTTCCAGTTGAAGGAGGGAGAACAATTATAAGCAAGTATTTGGTTAGGATATTTAGCATGAATACTATCTGCAAATCGGCGAGCCTCATCCAAACTTGGTTTAGCGGTTTCACACCAAAGTAAATCAGAATAAGGAGCATAACTGAGACAACGATCAATAGCCTGGTCTAATCCATTATTTACATAATGAAAACCTTCTGGTGAGCGTTTACCTGTTACAAATTTACGATCCCTTTCATCTACATCTGCAGTGAGAAGGGTAGCCGCATTGGCGTCTGTTCGGGCAATTATTAAGGTGGAAGTTCCCATTATATCTGCTGCAAGTCTGGCAGCCACCAGCTTATTTACAGCTTCTGATGTAGTTACCAATACTTTACCTCCTAAATGGCCACATTTTTTTGCAGAGGATAATTGGTCTTCATAATGCACTACCGATGCACCAGCTTTTATCATGTGTTTCATGAGCTCAAAGGCATTCAGGTTACCGCCGAATCCAGCTTCAGCATCTGCAATTATAGGAACAATCCAATCAATACTATCATCACCTAGCTGCCAATGAATTTCGTCAGTCCGAGTGAGTGCATTGTTGATTTTTTCCACCAATTTTGGCACAGAATCCACAGGATAAAGACTTTGATCAGGGTACATAGTTCCAGCAGAATTATTATCTCCTGCCACCTGCCAGCCAGAGCAATAAATTGCTTTTAGTCCTGCCTGTACTTCCTGCACTGCCTGATTACCTGTTACGGCACCTAAGGCACAAATAGGCTCATTACTTTGTAGATGATTCCAAAATTTTTCAGCGCCCAATTTGGCTAAGGTATATTCAACATTTACGGAGCTGCGAAGGCTTACTACTTCCTCTGCTGTATATGGACGTTCAACACCAGCCCAACGAGGATTATCATTCCAATCTTTTTCAAGTTGTTTTATCTGTTCATTTCTATTCATTTTCTTTTCCTTTTCTATAATTGTTTGTATGCGGGTATGGTTAAAAATTCATCAAATTCATTTTTCTGTATCATTTCACCAAACAAAGAGGATGCTTCAATAAATTTTCCATTTTCAAAGCGATTATCTCCAACCTCACCTTTGATTACATTTAATTCTTCAGTAAGCCAAGTGTTAAAAATTTCTGCTGTGATTTTTTCTCCACTATTAAGGGTTGACTCATGCTTCATCCATTGCCAAAGTTGTGCTCTGGAAATCTCAGCAGTAGCAGCATCTTCCATGAGGTGATACAGGGGTACGCATCCATTTCCCTGAAGCCATGCTTCCAAATATTGTATTCCTACCCGGATATTTGCTCGAACGCCTGCCTCCGTAATTGCACCGGTTGGTACCTTTAACAAGTCGCCGGCTGTAACATTCACATCTTCTCGAAGATTGTGTAATTGATTAGGACCGGACATAAATTTATTAAATGCTTCAAGGGCAATGGAAGAAAGTCCAGGATGAGCCACCCAGGTTCCATCATGTCCTGCTTGTACTTCTCGTTCTTTATCTTCTTTAACTTTTGCCAGGGCTTTTTCATTTGCATCCTCATCATTTTTGATGGGAATCTGGGCTGCCATTCCACCTATTGCATGAGCGCCTCGTTTATGGCAGGTTTGTACCAGTAAATTAACATAGGATTTTAAGAAGTGCCTGTCCATGGTAATTTCTGAGCGGTCAGGGAGTACACAGTCAGAGTGGTTACGGAATTTTTTAATGAAGCTGAAAATATAATCCCACCTGCCGCAATTAAGACCAGCAGAGTGTTCTCTGAGTTCGTAGAGAATTTCATCCATTTCGAAGGCCGCCAAAATAGTTTCGAGGAGCACAGTAGCTTTAATAGTGCCTTGTGGTATTCCCATTTCATCCTGTGCCATATTGAATATATCATTCCATAGCCGTGCTTCTAAATGACTCTCCAACTTTGGTAGATAAAAGTACGGTCCCGTACCCTTTTTCAAGAGGTTTGCTGCATTATGGTAAAAATACAGACCAAAATCAAAAATGCTGGCTGAAATATTTTCGCCATCTATTTCTAGATGTTTCTCCTCCAAATGCCATCCACGGGGTCGAACCATCAGGGTGGCTGTTTCGTCATGTAAGGTATAATGTTTGCCACTGGTGTTGGTAAACGATATGGTTTTATTAATGGCATCCCTGAGATTGATTTGACCATTAATGACATTTTCCCAAGTAGGGGAGTTAGAATCTTCAAAGTCTGCCATAAATACTTTCACCCCACTGTTTAATGCATTGATAATCATTTTTCGATCAACAGGGCCAGTTATTTCAACTCGTCTATCTTGAAGGTCTGCAGGAATCGGAGCCACTTTCCAGTTCCCCTTTCGGATAAACTCGGTATCAGATAGAAAATCGGGTTTTACTCCCCGATCGAGCTCAAGTTGCCTGCTTTTCCGATTTTCCAATAATTTTATTCTGGTTGGATTAAAATATCTGTGGAGCTTAGATACAAACTCAAGAGCTTCATCGGTTAAAATTTCATCGAACCCCTCAGATAATTTTCCTTTTATTTCAAAGGTATTGTTCATAGTTATTTCTGTAGTTTCCATAATAAGTTCCTCAATATCTTCATATTTTTACAAAATTTATAATAGAAAAAATACTATGACCATAAATCAGAATCTAATTAAATTTTACATCGGAAATTTTACAATGTAAATTTTACAAATAATGAAAATTCAATCCACACTCGCCAGAAATGCACACTTTTTAGGAAGTAAAATCCGGGGTTTGCGTAAACAAAGCGGACTGACATTAGAAGATCTATCAGTTCGCTGTATTCAAATTGATGCCCATACCGCACCATCCATATCTTATTTATCCCTCATTGAAACAGGAAAACGAGTCCCCTCTGAAGATTTGCTAAAACTGTTTACGGAAATATTTCAGAAGGATATTAATT
The DNA here is from genome assembly GCA_004124405.1 of Fidelibacterota bacterium. Classification (GTDB taxonomy): domain Bacteria; phylum Fidelibacterota; class Marinisomatia; order SCGC-AAA003-L08; family D37C17; genus D37C17. The sequence goes on from SCKP01000006.1 coordinate 5,697, forward strand.
GGTTTTTGGATGATAATCTTTCTCATGAAGTAGTGAAAAATGAGAATAAAATGGGTGGACTGCCTATTTTTTCATTGGAACCCAAATTCCTTTTTTCTGATAATCTATTACAGACATCAATTCCAGAATTATTATCTCAAACCGGTACTACCGGAAGACAATTTGCCCATATCCTCATACGTTCCTATCAGGAGAAACATCAAAACCAATTCCCTGATATTGAACGAGCTGCTGAAGAAATTGGGTTGAAGCGATTTCCTCTCAGCATCAGGGATATTTTAGAATTATATAAAAAAGTGGGATTAAAGGTGAAATATTTTGATCGCCCTCCTTTTGTTACTGAAAATGATTCTGGCCATGAAATCCGCACACTTTTCAGGTCATTTTTTGAACCGCCCAATACGGTTGTCTTAAATCGCCAATTGGAGCATGAACCGCAGAGGATGAAATATGATCTTTCCGCTTATTTAGGGCATAAAGTTTTGCACAATGGTGATGGGTTGGTTTCCAGCCATGCCACCGGGGGTGAGTTGGGTGGGTCTCCTCAGCCAGATAGTCAAACCGATAATAAAGTGAGCCAATCTGATATTCTGTATGCCTGGCGGAATTTCGAGTGCAGCTTTTTTGCCGGTGCCCTTTTATGTCCCCGTTTACCCTTCCGCCATTATTTGGCGCGGGAAGCCCATAACATCAATGCATTTAAAAAAATTGATATTACCGCCGGTGTCTATATGCGGCGAATGACCTGTGTCTCTCCCTATAAACATTGGCATTATTTTGATGCCTTTCAACCGGGATTTCTAAGAGCGGTTTACAGGGGGAATGGCATCCCCATGCCCTGGGGAAATATGCGCATGGGGGTTGATCCTTGTCGGCAATGGGCTGTATTTCGACTGCTTGATAAACCACAGGTGCAAAAACCGCTGAATCAACTATCACTATTAATTTCCGGTGAGTATATGCGCTTATATTCCTGTGTTTCCCAGCGCATCAAAGATGCCGCAAAGAACTCACATGTCGTTTCCATAGGAATTGATCTTATTCCAGCCCTCAATGCACAGGGAGTGGATAGCAATGGTCTCTGTGAAGAAATCAGGGACTTTTATTTCAGTGCAGATCAAGGTTCGCCCATACCCACTTCCATTCAGGAACCCATTAAATTGGTATCAAAAATATTAAATATATCCTGGGTTGCGGATGGACTGGAAAACCATCCACAAATAATTTGTCCTCGCAGTAATAGTTGCCCGAAAAATACCCATTGTGAAAATAAGCCCAGAAGTAGAAAAAAAGTTTCCTGGCTAAATGAAATAAAACAAGAAATATTAACTGAACTAAAATGAGACTATTATGCAAAATAAACTAAATTTAATTAATAAACCCTTACTCATGGGTCCGGAACCATGAGCGGGCAAAATCTGGCGTATTGGACTCATGGGAAAGAATGCCAAAAAAAAGCATCCAAAAGTTGATGGATGCTTTCAAGAAAATATTAAACTGAATCAGGGTTTAACCGCCCAAAATCAGATTCACCAATATCACCACATCCAGCACATTAATAAGTCCATCGTTATTCATATCACCAGCAGGATTAAAATCTTCAATTCCCAGAACAATATTTACCAATACCACCACATCCAGCACATTTATGACCCCATCATCATTTATGTCACCAAGGAGCGAGCTGGAAAAATCCATTTCCACACAGTCACCTAGAGTAACGGATACACCATTTGCATTGGTATCTGAAAAGACTGGATCGCTGAGGCATAGATCAAATATTTGATCAGTATTATTATTATCAAAAGTTGCAACCAGAAGATCACCCGAACCAGCAGGGATATTTGTACCGGTTAAGGTAAAGCCTAAAATGGTTCCATCTTCAGAGCTGGAAAGTGTGAAATTGTAATTTTCGGCAGTTCCTCCAGAAACATCTATGAGGTTAAGGTAGTTTGGAGAATCATTAATTACAAATTGCATTCCTGCAATAGCTACATCGTTCTGCATGTAAATCTCTGCTGTTCCTGCACTGCCATCGATACTGCTGAAACTGAGAATAACTGAACCACTACAGGAACTACCATCACCACCGCATACATTACACTCATCATTTACATTATAATTACAATCACAGTGGCTTCCAGTAGGGCTTCCACTGCAATCACAGCTCCCAGAAGCATATTCACAGCTACCGTCATCATCAGTTGCTTCCGGGTCATAGTTGCAGGCGCTGGAGTTTGTACAGCCATAAATAACCTGATTCCCATATCTTGTTCCGTCTATTGAATAAACATTTGAATTGATAGGGTCAAGATAATTATCTATATAAGTCCATGCACTTGAAAATTTTGCATATCCATGATAATAACTTTGAGAACAATAGCAATCAGGAGCAGGAGAACAATAGTCAGTATATATATAGCTTGCCATGCCTCTTATTCTCTTATTACTATCGAAAAATGGAGAACCTGATGAACCGGGAATAACCCTACCGCTGCTAAAAGCAAAATCCCACCAATTTCCACTACTACCCATGCCATAGGCGTCATATGATATTTTTTTGATATCTCCATCCGCGTGATGAATTCCTACTACATTATTCCCCGGGCTGCTAGTTGAACGACTCCAACCAGCATAATAAGCACCATAAGAACCGGGAATGTCATTATACAATTTAATTAAGGCGTAATCATTATTGTTAAAATTACCTACTGCTAAAGTTTGTGTACCACTCATTGTATTATAATTTCCTGAATTATTACCGCTACAGGTATTAGACTGATAATTAAAATATACGGTACTGCTTCCTCCATTACAATGAGCTGCATAAATGATATAGGGCTCTAGGTCAAAGGCAGTATTATTTACTATAGCAGCCGAACAAACACCTCCACCGCTGCTTACCATAACAACGGCATCAACCTGATCACCCCAATCATTGGCAGAAGAGCAGGCTACATTATCATTACAGTCAATCCGATTTGATGGTTCACCACCATGAAAATTCATTAAATCGAGAAAATCATGAGTTACAATACTCAAGTGTAATTTTAAATCTATTAATTCAAAATTAGGAATAGTCAATTCAATAATTACTCTATCACTTTTTACAACTGCTGTTGATAAAGTTCCAGAGGGATTATTATTCTTTGAATTAAATGAGCCAATATGCATTGACTTATTTTCATCATAAATAAACAGCTTTGTATTTTCTGTTAGATTAAATTCATCAAAAATAAATGCTAATGCCATCGCTCCCGGAGATTCAATTCCAAGATAAAAAGTTGATTCATAAGAACCTTTTATTTTAGTTGCTAATTGAGGAACATTAATATCTACAGAATATTCATTAGCATATTTCAAAACCATTGGATGAAGATTATTATTAATTATATTAGAATGATCAATGGTTATAAAATTTATTTCTTCAAAATTTATAGCAGCAATAGGTATGCCGCCATACTGTATTTGTGAAAAAGAAATGGCAGGCAATAATAATAAAATACTTAATATTTTTATAGTCTTCATCTTATTCTCCATTTGAAATCTAATTTTTGATAAAAATTACTCTATGTTATAATACGGTGATGTATGGAATGTAACAACAGTTGTGACATTCTGTTACATTTACAGCTATGATTTTATTTGTAGTTGTATTCAAAATCATTTTTAAAATAACAAAGGGGCAGTTTTTCTGCCCCTTTATTAAAGTATTAGTGAAAATTCACCTTAATTCGCCCATCTGCCGTAGGCATGGTGGTTAATTACCCGCCTAAAATCATATTTACCAATATCACCACATCCAGCACATTAATAAGTCCGTCGGTATTCATATCACCGGCAGGATTAAAATCTTCAATCCCCAGAACGATATTCACTAGAAGAACAACATCCAGAATATTAACTGTGCCATCATCATTTAAATCACCGGGAAGTGAACTTGAGAAATCCATTTCTGCGCAGTCCCCCAGAGAAACAGAAACACCATTTGCATTAGTATCCGAAAAAACCGGGTCGCTGAGGCATAGGGCAAATGTTTGATCATTGTTATTATTTTCAAAAGTTGCAACGAGCAGGTCACCGGAACCTGCAGGAATATTGGTTCCCGTTAGGGTAAAACCTAAAATGGTTCCATTTTCAGAGCTGGAAACCGTAAAATTATTATCTGCAGAACTTCCCCCAGAAATACTTATAATATCCAGATAGTTTGGCGAGTCATTGATAATAAACTGGAATCCCGCAATGGCCACATCATTTTGCATGTATATTTCTGCAGTTCCCGCACTGCCATCTATACTGCTGAAACTGAGAGTGACTGAACCTGAACAGCTGCTTCCATCACCATCGCAGACATCGCATTCGTCATCTACATTGTAATTACAGTCGCAGTAGTTCCCTGTGGGGTTGCCATTACAGTTGCAGCTGCCCTGCGCATATTCACAGCTACCATCATTATTGGTTGCATTAGAATCGTAGTTGCACGCACTACTATCGGTACAGCCATATACAATGCTGCCCCCGTCATAGGTGCCATCAAGGATATATACACTGGTATTACCCGGGTCTAGCCAGGCTTTCAGGTTTCCGCTGGAGCTATTACTATTTGACCATGATTTTGAGAATTTACCATAATAATCGGTTCCATTTCCACAATCTCCGCCTGATCCTCCGGTGAGTTGTCCCACAATCCGCTTATCTGAATTGAATATAGGGGATCCGGAAGATCCACCAGCGGTACCTCCATCATCCCAATTCAGGCACCAGTGTGTGCTGTTGCCGTACCAGTTGCATCCATAGGCAGTATCATTATCAAAGTTAATTTTTTTTGCACCACCACCGGGATGGTGTATGCCAGTCGATATTGTGGGTGATGAGGTGTATCTTGACCAACCTGCAAAATACGGGTCCCATGAGGAAGAAGGGTCATCATCCATTTCAAGGAGGGCAAAGTCAGATGTATTCATATTTCCCCATGAACGGATGTAGGATCCAGTTTCTGAATGTCCATAGTATCCACTACTACCACTGCAGGATGAACTTTCATGATTAAAATAGAAATGAAAATAATTATGTGATCCAACACTGCCATCGTCCTCGACACAATGGTATGCTAATAACACATAAGGTTTTAAATCTTGGGAGGTATTGTTAACTAAAGCTGCCGAACATACCCATGGTCCAATTTCCATGTAAATGACTGAATTCACCTGGTCTTCATAAGCATTGGCGCTGGAGCAGGCTACATTATCCCCGCAATCACGGTTATCTTGTTCTCCATAGAAATCATGTATGTCCCTATAAGCATGAAATACTTTGTTGATATTAAGTTGAGGCGTTGCTTTAGTGTTTGCCGGTTGATAGTATTCCACTACAATATAATCTGATTTTACAAGGGGATTTTCGAATGCACCATCTTCATGGTTTTGTTCATTGGTGTAGGGTCCAATGCTCATGTCTTCCTCTTTGCTGAATACATAAAGTTCTGCTCCTTCTGGAAGCCAGTAGGCATCAAATAGAACTTTCATGCCATATGCACCCGGAGAATGGATTCCAAGTCTCCATATTAGCGTACCATCATCCATTTCTTCCCAGGTGCCAGAATTATTTAATCCTAAGTCAACATCAAATGAATGTGCAAATCGCATGGGAACACCAATTCCTACATTTTCTTCATCTTCAATCAGGAGAGCATCCACATCAACAATAGGCATTGTAATAGATTCAAATGGAATGTCGATATTATTGATTCTAGTATATGAATCTTCAAATGTATTAATTACAGCAAATAATCCTGAATAAAAAATCGTTATAGGTAGTAATAATTTCATTGTTTTCATCATTTTCTCCAATTGAAAGCTAATTTTATAAAAATTACTCTGTGTTATAATACGGAAATGTGAGATGTCTCACAACCCTTGTAACATACCGTTACTTTTAAGAGCAGGATGTCCCGTCTCACCGCTCCAAGCGGTATGACGGATTATCAGAAAATTGTTTAAAACCCTGGAGGAGTTAAATAATAATAGAGAAGTTTTGAAAAACGCAAACAACCCCGCCGGGGTTGCAGACACTCAAGCAGGATGCTTGAGCTACTATGGTTTATTTTGCCGGACTCACCCATTTATTCCCTTTTATCCTGAATCGCCAGGGTTTATGGGCATCTTTTCCGGCGTATTGACAGCCCACACGGGGACCTGAGATGATGTCAAAGTTTTTGTGCTTATTATACCCGTCTGACCGCTTCAAGCGGTCAAACGGATGATTGTCCTCAATCCATATATTGTTTCCCAATAGAGAAATCCCTGAATGTTGTGTAGTAATTCCCAAAGCCTGAGATAAATTGCCTGGTCCTGCGGTGAGTTTTGGAAGGAGTTTGCTCATATTTCGTCTTTGGAGCATAATATCAATTCCATCTATTGGTTCAATGGCGCGGATAAGCACCGCATGGGGAACACCCTCCAAGTTGGTTACTACATTAAACAGATGGTGCATGCCATAACAGAGATAAACATAAGCTGTACCGGCAGGGGAATACATTACCTCGGTTCGATTGGTTCGTCTGCCACCATAAGCATGTGATGCCCTATCCTCAATACCGGCATAGGCTTCCGTTTCCACAATGATTCCAGTGGTGAGTTTATCATTAAAATTGGTGCAGAGAATTTTGCCTAATAGCTGGCGGCTGATAGTGAGAATATCTTCCCGCTGGTAGAAGTCTATCCCTAATTTTAACATAGGATTATTTTATAAATTGCTAAACCCTCAAGGTGGAAAAATATCTAGAGGGTGTCAAGACATGGAAGGTTGACCCGCTCAAGCTGGATGCTTGAGATACTATCATAAATATTAATCTTTATTAAAGAGCCGGGTTACCTTTTCTGTGGAGGTGGTTATTCCCTTGATCATGGCAGAGCTGAAGCCCTGATGCTCCATTTCGTTCAGTCCCGCAATGGTGGCACCCATGGGGGTTGTTACCTTATCAATTTCTGCCTCTGGGTGGCTGTCATTGTCCAGAAGAAGTGTAGCCGCTCCTCGTGCAGTCTGGGCGGCAATGGTAAAAGCTTCATCTGAATGAAAACCAATTTCGATACCCCCCTGTGAGGCTGCGCGGATTGCCCGGAGAAAGAATGCCACTCCACAGGCACAGAGAGCCGTAGCCGATGCCATTTGCGTTTCATCAATTTCCAGAGTATTGCCCACTTTGTCAAAAAGAGATTGAGCCGTTTTCAGTCCCTGTGCAAACTGAGGCAGGGAGGAAAGGCAGGTCATGGATTCACATAAAGCCGCCGCCGTATTAGGCATGGCCCGGACGATGGAAATTTCTGTACCAACTTTAGCCTGAATTTCAGCAATGGTTACTCCAGATACAATTGAAATGAGCAGGTGGTTTCTTCCGAGGTTTGATGATATCTCATCCAGTAAATCCATTAATTGGCTAGGTCCCACAGTGAGAAAGATGATTTCTGAATTTTGTACAGCGTTAGCATTATCATCGCTGGTTTGAAAACCCGCTTGATTTAATTCAGATAAAGACTCCGCTTTCCGATGGGTGAGTATAATATTGGCTGGTGTTACCCCAGATTTTGCCAGTCCTTTTGCGATAGCAGAGCCAATGTTACCGCAGCCTAAAACTGCCAATTTAGATATGCTCATAATTTTTCCTCTATGTGGATTTGGTTAGAATATTGGGAGGAAATTTAATGGAAATTAATGGAAGGATAAATCCTTTATTTCAGATGTAGGGGGCGGTTTCAAATCGTCCCGTAATAATCGGGCGGATTTATATTCCGCCCCTACATGGATAACAGGGAGGGGTGCCCTGTTCCATACCGATAAATCTGGGTGGGGTCACCTCGCCCAGATTGGATTAATTTTTGTGCAAATTCGTGGTTAATATCTAAGCGGGTGTAATTCCTTTTACTTCACAAGGCTGTCCGGTTTAAATTTCATATCTTTATTCAAGGCTGTATTTATAAACCGCAGGGACTTGAAGTCACGGAGGGGTTATTTTTCACCGTGTCTCAGTGGCTTTATGGTAATCCAACAATTAAAGGAAAAACATGATTTTAGAAAATATCTTAGGTGCAATTGGAAAGACTCCAATTGTAAAATTCAATCGTATTGGTGCAGAATTAGAATGTGATCTCTATGGGAAATGTGAATTTTTAAATGCCGGTGGCTCCGTTAAAGACCGCATCGGACTTAATATGGTGGAAAAAGCCGAAGCTGAGGGGCGCATCAAACCCGGTGACACCCTCATAGAACCAACCTCAGGGAATACCGGAATTGGAATGGCGTTGGTGGCTGCAGTAAAAGGCTACCGCATGATTATCACCATGCCTGAAAAAATGAGCAAGGAAAAAGAGGTTGTGCTGAAAGCTTTAGGCGCTGAGATTGTTCGAACTCCCACCGAAGCAGCCTGGGATGCCCCTGAGAGTCATATTGGAGTGGCAAAAAAAATGCAGACTGAAATACCCAATTCTCACATTTTGGATCAGTATGCAAACCCGGCAAATCCCGATGCCCACTATGAAAACACAGCTGGGGAGATATTAGACGATTTTGATGATTCCCTGAAAATGGTGGTGGCAGGAGTTGGCACCGGCGGCACCATAACCGGTATGGCAAAACGCCTGAAAGAAGAACGCCCGGGAATTACCATTATTGGTGTGGATCCTTTCGGCTCCATTTTAGGGGGCGGTGATGAGGTATTTCCCTATCATGTGGAAGGCATTGGGTACGATTTTTTCCCCGATGTGCTGGATAACGACCTCATTGACGAATATATTAAATTGCCAGACGCTGAATCTTTTCAAATGGCACGCCGTATCATTAAAGAAGAAGGACTGCTGATTGGAGGTTCCTCTGGCGGAGCAGTATGGGCGGCACTGCAAGTTGCAACTCGGCTGAAGAAGGGCGATAAATGCCTGGTCATTCTCCCCGATTCTATTCGCAACTACCTCACCAAATTTGTGGATGATGAGTGGATGGCAGAAAATGAATTTTTCGAATCAGCCTAAATTAGGAGAATGATGGGTGTCCTTTGAACTCCAGGAAAGCCATAGTAATGTAACCTTAGATGCCATCCGCAGACTTTATCGCCGGAATTCCCGAGTTACTCTTTATAAATTAATCCAGAAAACCCACCCATCAGAGATGGCATGGATTTATCGCTATCTCAATTCAGCCGAACGTAAATCTATTTTTCATTATATCCGCAGAATGGAAGGATTGGCTGATTTTCTCCATGAGATTGACCATGCCCTGGTTCCGGAAATATTTGCAGATTTATCCCCCCATGAAACAGCCTCCACACTTTCTGACCTGCCACCGGAGGACCTAGCCGAATTACTGGATTCATTCCCACCTGAGCAAGCCGGTGAAATTCAGGAACTTCTGGGGAGTGAAGACAGGGAGGAACTGGCGGAGGTATTGCAATATGCTGATGAATCAGCCGGGCGGATTATGTCCCACGAGTATATGGCATTTGAGGAAAACCTTACGGTGGCAGAAGCCATTCAAAAATTTCAGCAACTGGGTGAAGAAGTAGAAATGCCTTTCTACATTTATGTAGTTGACGGCGCAGAAAAAATGGTGGGCGTTCTGTCCCTGCGTCAATTGCTGTTAAATAAACCGGAAACCCAGCTCAAAACAATAATGGAGCGGGATTTTATTTTTGTCAATCCTGATGAAGATCAGGAAATTGTTGCTGATCTTGTGACCCAGTACAATTACCTGGCACTGCCGGTTCTGGAAAGCAGCGGAAAATTGGCTGGAATCGTAACGGTGGATGATGTGATAGATATTATCCGGGAGGAAGCGTCTGAAGATATGATGAAAATGGCAGGGGCTGGTGAAGATGAGGATATTTTGTTGAAATCCACTCTGCAAAATGCCGGAACTCGTTTCCCCTGGCTCATGGCGAGTTGGATTGGAGGCGTGGCAGCTCTCTGGATAATCGGTGCCTTTGAATCACTGCTCAATCAGACGGTAGCCTTGGTGGCCTTTATCCCGATTATTATGGGCATGGGAGGAAATGTAGGCACCCAAACCAGTACAATTATAGTGAGGGGAATTGCAACGGGGCACGTTAACCTGGAAGAAGTCTCAAAAGTAATTTTTAAGGAAATTCGAGTGGGTATCATTCTTGGATTGGTATATGGTATGCTGCTGGGGGTTCTGGTATATTTTCATTTTGTTCAATACCACTCACCATTTATGCTGGGATTGGTAGTGGGGATTTCAATTTTTACTTCCATGAGTATCGCCTGTCTGGTAGCATCGGTATTCCCTATTTTATTAGAAAAAGTAAACATTGACCCGGCAATTTCAACCGGTCCTTTCGTTACCACAGCCATAGATATTATTGGTATTTACAGCTATTTTCTTATCGCCGGAAGCCTGCTCCCTCTAAAATGACCATAATCATTTACCTATTATTGGGATCCATGCTTTACTATGCAGGGATGATACTTTGGTTTATTGCAGGGAATTTATTTTCTGACTCTCAGGGGAATTCAAAAGATTCACCGGCTGTATCGGTCATTATTGCAATTCGAAATGGCGAAAAATCTCTCCCCAATTTACTGGCAGACCTTTCTGCGCAGGATTATCCGGGTGAAGTAGAATTTATTTTGGTTGATGATGAGTCAATTGATTCTACCAGAAAATTAATTCAAGAAATATCCGAGGTGGATAAACGGATTATATTGGAAAATTCTTCAAATGGAGACACGATTCTAAATTATAAAAAGCGTGCCTTAAATGCTGGAATTAAAAGAGCAAAAAATGAGTGGCTGCTATTTACTGATGTTGATTGCAGACTCAATCCAGGATGGGTTTCTGGGATGGCTACTTATTTTGAGGATGATGTTGATTATGTTGTGGGTTATTCAGAAGCAGATAGAGGGAAAAAATGGGTCACCCGCTTTCAAGCTTTAGATTTTTTAATGCTCATGATTGCAGCACGGGGTTCAACAAATTCTGGAAGAGCATGGGCAAGTACAGGGCAAAATCAGGCTTATCGAAAGACCCTTTTTAATTCAGTTGGAGGATTTTCTCAAATAGCTAAAGAATTACAGGGAGATGATACACTATTTCTCCAGGTTTGTAGAAAAAATAAATCAGCTAAAGTAGTATTTGCAGATAAAAGCAATTGTCGAATTATAGCCCGGCAAGAAACAAGTTGGATCTCATTTTTCAAACAAAGAATGAGGTGGGCAGGTGACGCAAACCTCATGTGGAAATTTAATCCTGCGTTTTTTATTTCCATTTTTAACACATTTTTGTTACCCCTACTGTTAGTAGTGACTATTTTTACAGGAATTTTTTCTAATCCCTATTATTTCACCGTTTTCACTAAGTTTTTAACGGTTCATTTAATCATTGAATTTATTTTGTATTTTATCGGAGTTCGCCAGTTTGATAAGAAAATCCAGGTTATTGATTTCACTTTCTGGTTTATGATACATATTCCCTACATTGTCTGCATGGGTGTGGGTAGTTTTTTCGCACATAAACTTGGTTGGAGGGGGCGATGAAATTAGATGCTGGCAGCAAATTAAAATATTTTACATAATTTATTAAGGAATCCAATGCAATGAAATTAGGTCAATTTATCAAATCAAATCCGAAAACAATACTCACCTTATTGGGTATTGGCATTTTAGTTTATCTCATGCTGGCCTTCAATTTAGATGTACGCGCAATTACAATTATCACCTTGTTATTAGGGTATATTACTAATGTATTTATTGGATTAACTACCCTAGTTGGATTGGTTCCCATTATTGGACCATTAATTGTAAAGGTTTTTACTATACCATTTTTCTGGTTGTTAAACGGGATGGGTTATTTTACCTCAGCTTATGCAATAAAAAAGGGGTATGGGAGAGATATTATGAGCCACCGCCTCATAACTATTACACTGTTAACTGGAATTGTATTGGGATATATCCTGGGACATTTAATACCGGTTCGTTAAAACAGAAAAGCCCCTGAAGGGGCTTTTCCTATCCGACGAGATCCTGAATCATTCTGCTAATAGATTGAAATGAATCTCTCTAAGAGCAGGTATTGTTTCATACTTTTATTTTTTATACCAAAGCACAACCAGCACTAAAGCCACTAATCCTGCAAGACCATTCTCTCCAATTTGTCCCATCAGATTGCCAATTCCACCAATGACCCCAAAATAATCATTGAAAAGAATACCGATGACAACCCCAAGAACGATCAGCCCCTGCAAGAATTCACTTATGATAGTGACCCACCCATTTACTGAGGATATAATTTCCTTCATTCGAATCTCCTTGTATTTATGAAATTACGATGGGGAGGATCATCTGATCCTCCCCATATAGGTGTGTTATTTTATAAATGAAACAAATACGAGGAATGCAAGCAATCCTGCTAGTCCACCGCCCATAAAAGCATCAACCAGGCTTACAATCCCACCAATAGGATTACCCCATCCACCAGGAAGTGTAAATAGGATTCCAGCAAAAACAGCTACCACTATTAAGCCTTTAAACAGGCCTACCAGTGCTGATGCTACATCATTTATCATTGTTGCTGCGTTTTTCATTGTTTTTCTCCTTTTTGTTTTTGTTTACTTCTCAAACTAAACGTACTGCAATTTGAGAATTTATTCCCTTTTTATAAGGTGGAGGGAACCACCCATTAGCCTTTCTGTTCAATAAACACCGAATGACATCTAATATCATTGCCATTCTTATATTTGAACTTATGAAACATTATTAATTCAAGTCAACACTTATTTAAAGTAATACTTTAACACCATATATTGAGGTATAAATATTTTTAGCCACAACTTATAGTAAATGAACCCTTTAATCTAAAGCAAAAAAGTTTTAGAAACATAGAAAAATATTAGTTTTTAACAATAAATTTTATGCTGAAATTCTATTTACCTAATAATCCTAAATTACTCTCTTATTTTTAAGAATTATAATCAAAAAATATCAATTATATTAAGATCACCCATGTAATATTTTAACCCGGAATCAATTATTCTGCCAGATATTAATTCATATTATCAATCATTAAAATTTGTCTATCCCCTAATACGGTATGATGCTGAAGCCTATCCTTCATTAATTATCAGCACTAAACTTTATAAGGGACTAAATGGTGAAAATCCTCCTGTTAAAATAATGACACCCCCAAAATATAGAGATAGGGTGGCCATATTATTTCCGGGAGCTTCTCCAACTGCGGAAGAGCATCCTAAAATGATAATGCTTGGGCAGGTATTAGCACAAAATGGGTTTAAGGTGTATATACCCAGAATACCCCCATTGAAAAAACTGGATATAACCATGATAAATGTCCAGTGGTTCACCTGTTTTTATAGGTGGATTATTGATACGGAAAAAGTAAACCCACAACGGATTATAATGGCTGGGGTAAGTTATGGCGGCGGTTTAATGTTACGAATGCTTAAAGAGATAAATAATAAGCTTCCATTCCCTAAATCTATTTTAACTATTGGAACCTACTCCGATGCTCATTCGCTCTTCCACTATTTTCTTACTGGAATTATATCATCAAACGGGAAGCAATTCCGAATACCACCCCATGAATGGGGGTTGGTAGTTATTTTTCAAAATTATTTAAAAAATTTGCAGACAAATTGGGACTCCTCAGAGCTGCAGAAAGCAATCCAATTGAAAATTCAGGATAATAATGTAGAGTGTGATATCCAGGTTAAAAAACTACCTGATTTTCAGAAGGATATTTTTCATTCTATTATAAGTGGAAAAACAAGCCCGGAAGTTAAGAAATTAGCCCAGACCATTTTAAGAAATGAACAAGAGTCATTTATCAATCTATCTCCAAAATATTGGGCTAAAGATATCTCAGAAAAAGTGTTTATTTTACATGGTTTAAATGATTCCATGGTTCCATTTACAGAATCCATTCAACTTGCAGGATATTTACCAAATACTGAATTATGTGTTTCCTGTTTACTTGAACATAAAGAAATTTCTTTAAATGGCGGTTTCTTCTTCAATTTTAAGGAATTGTTTAAGCTGCTTCAATTCCACGCAAAATTATTTTCTCATTATGAAAATTAAAACATTTTTAGGAGGATATGACAAAAATTTAAGTTATCTGGTTTGGTGTGAATCAACAGGATTAGCTGGAATTGTTGATGCAGCTGTAGATATTACTGAAATTCTTGAATTTATTAATTCAAAAAATCTCATACTGGAAAAATTGTTTATTACACATTCGCATTTTGATCATATTAAATATTTAAATGATTTAACCCATCAGTTTCCCCAATTACAACTTTGTGGTTATAATTTCCCCGAAGAAGAATTTGGAGACGATTTTCGAGGATTAACACATCATGAAATAATTCCCCTCGGAACAGAAATGCTTACCATATTACACACACCTGGCCATTATCCCGACAGTATTTGCTTATGGAATAAAAAGGACAACTGTGTTTTTACAGGAGATACAATGTTTGTAGGCAGGACAGGGCGGACAATTGGTGCAAAAAGTAATATTTCACACCTTTATACCAGTATTTATGATAAACTATTGAAATTACCCCTGCAGACTATTATTTATTCAGGGCATCATTATGGATATAAAAAGTCCATCACATTGAAGGAGAATATCAGATTATCCTCCTTTTTCCAGTGTAATTCTGAGGTTGAATTTATCCAGGTTATGAAACAATTTGAAAAAAATCGCTGATTTTAATAGAATTCCAAATATTCCAGTAATTCAACCAAAGTAGTAAACTACCCAAAATTCAAAATTATTAGTAAAAATACGCAATAATTCCTGTGATTCAGGGAAAAAGTACGTTTCTAGTGGGAAAATATCACAAAAAAGCACCCCCAAAAGTAATATTTTACTATTATTTCAAAATAATGCTTGATATTATAGAGGAGAATGCCATATTTTTAGCTGTCGATTGTAAGAAAAACAAACAACTAATTGAATAAGGAGAGCTAACTATGGCAGAAAAAGTCAAAACAACTGGTGTAACTAAAGAGTCTGGATTTCTATACTATTTAGATAAAAATGGTAATGTATCCAGAACTAAAATGGCTCGTGGGGCTAATAAGGGCGGCAACGCTGAAGTTGTTGCAAATGCTGGCGTAAACCGTGAATCAGGCTGGCTTTATTTTATTGATAAGGACGGCGATGTTTCTCGTGCAAAAATGGCGAGAGGCCGTAAGTAACATTCAGTTAATACCTATTAAAAGCCCCGATCATTAATTTGATTGGGGCTTTTAGTTTCTGTATAATTCCCCTCCTTTAATGAACCATCCTTCCCTTATTTCCCTATTCCTTTTTTATTCAATTTCTTTTGCATCTCAAATTGTGGATGTGAAAATTGTGGGTAATAAGCATAGCCATGATGAAATTATCCTCAGAGAGATTCATCATCCGATACCTGGTGAATATGACTCAACTTTTGCCAGGGATGATAGAAACCGGATTTATAATTTAGGTTTATTTTCCACGGTTGATATTAGACAGATTGATTCCCTATATATTATCACCCTGATTGAAACTTTTCGTTTTTTCCCCATTCCCATCGCAGATTATAACGAAGCAAAAGGATGGTCTTACGGTGGAGGAATTGCATTTTTAAATTTCAACGGTTTGAACCAAAAACTTATTTTGGGTGGAATTGGGGGTAAGGAGACCACCTATTTTCTTAATTTTAAAGATCCATGGGTGACGGGAAACCATGTTTCTTTATTGGGTAATGTTTACCAGTTTAATACAAAAAACCCTGTGTACTCATATCATTATAAGGAAAGAGGGATTAATATTGGAACGGGATTTTATAAAAAGAAAGTCCACAAATTCAATTTTCTATTAGGTTTGGAGGCTGCATCAATCGACACCGCCGGTTTTGATTATTCTAGTTTGAACTACCCCCATAAAATATTTTCAGACTATAATTATATAAGAGGTGAGATTGGCTATGTATTTGACCGGAGAGATATCTATCTGGACCCAACATCCGGGGAAAGACTCAGTTTTTACTTTAAACCAAAAATTTCAATGGGTGAATCAGAGAATTATTATCGTTTCCAATTTGGATATTCAAAATATTACCAACTCTCTGAAAAATATTTTAACCCCGTATTTTCTGTAAATTCAAAATTATACCTCCAATATTCTAAGGCTCTCCCAATTTTTGAATATTTGTACTTAGGCGGTGAGGATTTTGTAAGAGGATATTCACCTTTACCGGAAAAAAATGATATTGAAGTATCCCATTTGATTGAAGGATTTAATATTATTTACCAATCATTTCAATTGCAGCATACTCTTATTGAAAAGAAGGATTATAGCGGAGTAGAACTGGGTATCGATGTGGTTTACTTTTCTGATTTTGGAATCAGCGCCAATGACATCGCTTCATTCAAACTACAGAATACGCTGATTGGGTTTGGATTTGGATTCCGGTTTTTTGCTTCAGGTGCCGGGGTAATTGGGATAGACTTTGGCTTTAATCCATTCAGCCAGCAGTTTCTCCACCTTTCTGACAGTAATTAATTTTTCTTCCGAAATATCATAGCCTTCTCAAAACGGTTTTCCGTTCCATCAAGCATTCTTTTGATATTACTCCTATGGGTATAAATAATAAAAAAGCTTAAAAAAATGGTAAAAGGTAAATAATAGGGATTATTAATTGTATCCCTAAAATAATGTGCAAAGTAAATAACGGAAACACTTCCAAGCATTGTTCCTAATCCCACATAGCCTGTAATTAACAGGATAACCAGCCATAAAAGTATAGCAAGGGAGATAGAAGGCCATGAAATAGCAAAAACCATCCCGATTGCAGCGCCGCCGCCCTTCCCGCCGCGAAATCCATGGTAGAGTGGATACACATGCCCCAGAATAGCAGCAACCCCACAAAATATGATGAGCAGATTTGGATCAACTGTTGAACTGGAAAAAATAGGAAGACTCATTGCAGAAATAAATTTTGCAGAAATAAATCCTTTTAGGATATCAATTCCCAAGACTCCTGCCGCAAAAGATGCCCCTTGGACTCGAAAAGCATTTGTTCCTCCAGCATTGCCGCTGCCCATATTTCGAATATCCACCCCCTTTAATTTTCCCAGGAGTATACTTCCAGAAGTTGAACCAATCAAATAGCTTAGCACTAATTTTATAAGGATTTCCATTGTAGAATTAACCGATAGGTTGGATGGCAGTCACCAGGCTTCCGGGTCCTGCATGAACACCCAGTGCACAACCAATTTCAATTAGGTATATTTTTTTAATTTTATCATTTCCCTGCTGAAGCAAATTCAACAATTCCTTACCATCTTCCAGTGTGTTGCTATGACCCACAATTACCGTATAATTTGTGTCCTTATCCATTTTAGATAATACGAATTTACAGAGTTTTTGGGGGAGATTTTCCGTTCCCAATAAAATTCCAGCAGCACCCAGGGTGCCATTATCTTTTGTTGATAATACAGGACGAATGTTGAGAAAATCAGCTACTGACTTCACCCACGCTGGTAATCGACCACCCCTCACAACATATTTCAAATCTTTTATTGCCAGAAAGACTTTTGAGGAGGAAATAATATCAGGTAATAAAGCGTTAATTTCTTCAAGACTTTTACCTGTTTTTGCCAGGGAAGCTGCCTTCATGACAATCAACCCAAGTCCGGCAGAAGCAGAAAATCCATCAATTACGGTGATATTTTTCTTATCAACCCGTTTGGCGGCATTTAATGCAGATTGATAGGTGCCACTCAGTTCGTGGGGTATATGGATAGAAATTATGGAGTCATAATGTGATTTGAGAAATTGGTATTGCCGTCTAAAATCACCGGGAGTCGGCTGAGAAGTTTGAGGGTGGTTCGGATTTATTTCAAGCTCTTGAAAGAATTCTTCAGGCGTTTGAGAAACTTTATCTATATACCCCACATTTCCAAAATTATAACGAACAGGAACCACATAAATGTTGAGGTCAATATCATCGGGAATATCAGCCCCTGAGTCGGTTACAATGGCAACCCCTTTAGTTGTATGACTCTGCGCTGCTTTCTGCTGCTGCCACATATCATCTGCTTTTTCTCCTGTAACAGTGCCAAAATCAGTGCAAATTTTAAATACTTCTGAGGGATCATTTACATGAATATGTACTTTAGCTTTTTTCTTACTTCCAGCAATTACCAGGCTGTTCCCCTTTGTGAGTAGAGATTCCCGCAAATCTTTATGAATTATTTTGTCGCCCATAATTATACATTCGGTACAATACCTGAATTCTGAATTTTCAAAATCAGCAGCATTATTACCTATATCCACACCAATCTGTTTACTTTCCAGATCTGTTTTAAAACCTTTCAAATTACCATTTTTAATAAAACTGAAAATCCCATGGAGAAAATCAACAAAACCCTGAGCGCCAGCATCCACAACTCCAGCTTTTTTTAATACTGCCAATAGATTGGGAGTATTCTCCAGGGATTTTTCTGCTTCATTGATTCCCATTTCAATCAGCTGTTCAAAATCATGATTATTGGTTTGGATCAATTCAATAAGGCGGTTGGAAAAATCAGTAAGCACTGTCAGAATAGTACCTTCCTGAGGTTCTGCTAATGCTTCCCGGGCATACTCTGCCCCGAATTTTACGGCTTTGGCAAAAGATTCGGGAGTCATTTTTTCTACACCGACTGCGCCATCGCTGAGTCCTTGGAAGAATTGAGCTAATATTACACCGGAATTTCCGCGAGCACCATCTAAAGCAGCATCAGCAATGAGGGCCAACATATCATCCACACGGGCATGTACTTTCTTTGAAGTTGAATCCAGAATGGAATTCAATGTAAAGGCCATATTGGTACCCGTATCTCCATCTGGAACTGGGAATACATTGATTTTGTTCAGGTGATCCTGTCTCGAAAGTACATTGTTTGCCCCGGCAACTAAAGCCCGATGCAAACGAACCCCATCTAAATAAGTAATTTTATTCATTTTTTAATCTATCCATTGAATAACGGTATTTAAAGCTTACAAACAATCTAAGGTATAAAAAAAGTGTTTAGGAGACCAGGCTCAGGGGACGGCGTTCTGTGTGCTGGGTACTGGATTGTAAAATCAACACATAGCTAAGAGATTAGTTGTTTATGATTGGGTGAACCTTTTTAAAAACCGAATTGTTTTAAGCCCATCAAACCAGCGGTGGAATTGTCCTGCAAAGTGCGATTTGGAAGGAGCATTTTTTTGAATTTTGCTCCAAATATCCTCAATAGACTCCAATTTGAGGAATTCAACAAGATTGGGATGAATTGTATTTGTGTTTTTAAAAAGATCTTTTAGATTTACCTCCCATGCGTGGCTCCCAAGTTGAAGCCATTGAGATAAATACCAAAAAGCACCTTCAGAATAAAAGAGTTTTGCAATGTCAAATCCATTTTGCATTTGTTCCATGCGGAATCCGGTGCCAAGGTACACTCTTGAAATTGGGCGCGGGGAAGGAAACACCAATGTTTCTGAAATATTATGTACACCACAGTATTTGGTTAATTCCTGCAAAAAATAAAAATCTTCCGTTGCTTTTTTCCTGGGCATGCCTCCCACAGCACAATATGCTTCGGCAGTACAGACTATGGTGGATCCCATGGACACATAGCCATAGGGAGAACCGGCTCTCTGCATTTTTTCAGCGGTGGTTTTTAGAAATTTTTCATATTGCCCAATGGCATCATTAATAGCTGAATCCTGTGATTTTAAATGGCTAAATCCTATTACTGCAGCGGAGGTATTTTGAGATTTAAAAATCTGCTTCACTTTTGAAAGATAATCAGGACTCACCTGTGTATCGGCATCGGTGCAGAAAATGATGCTTTGGGGTGAGGTCAAATGAGGGAGAGCTAAATCCATTCCGATTTTTCGGGCCAAACCAACACCCGCATGTTTTAAAGGCAGTTCAAGTCCCGAAGAAGCTGCATCAACCGCAGCAAGTGTAAATTGATAATTATTCGAATTGAGCTTTTGCAGGGTTAATTGGTTGTTTTCCTTTATTGATTTAGGTGGGTTGTTGGCATTATTAACCACCACCACTACCAGCGTTTGGTTTAACAATTCAGGTTTATTTTTATTAATACTCTCAAGAGTTAGTGGAAGAAATTTGAACTCTGAATAAGCTGGAATAACTATTGCCTGATTAAACGTACGGTTTATAAGGGGCTTGATTTTCCACGGACCCAAAATCCCCCTTTTTTTAAGGTAGGAATGAGTGGAATTAAAGGATGACATCTTTCAATGTTGAACCCTGGGAAAAAAATGTCATCCTTTTGATATAATCCCTAATGCCGTTTCAAAATCACCTTCAGGAATCCAATGAATTTTAATGCCGTTTTTTTCCATGTTTCTGAAGAATGTCATTTGTTTTTTAGCGAATTGGTGAATGGCGGTGTTGAGTTTTTCAGCCATTTCATCCCGGCTAAGCTGTCCTTGTAAATAATGGCTGATGAAGCGGTATTCCAACCCAAAACTATCCAGCCTTTCATGGGTCACCCCATTCTTAAGTAGGAGTTCCACCTCTTCAATCATTCCATTATTTAACCTTTCATGTAAGCGAGCGGTAATTCGTTTCCGAATCACTTCCCGTGGATAATTAACTCCTAAAACTATGGGATTTTGGATTTTGGATTTTGGATTTTGGATTTCATTATCCCTATCTCCTATCTTCTGTCTCCTGTTTTTCGCAACTTCTATCGCCCTTATCACTCTCCGCTTAGTATCCACAGGTGTATTAGCAGATGCTCCCGGTGAAATGGTTTCCAGTTCATTTATCAAATCTTCCAGCTTCCAATTTTCTAATTTTTGTCTCAGTTGTTTATTCGGCTCTGTTTTGGAGAGTTGAAAATCCAGGAGTACTGCTTTAACGTAAAACCCCGTACCTCCACAGAGAATGGGTAGTTTTTTAAGTTTCCTGATATCCATAGATACTTTCTGAAAATCTTTTTGAAATTGAGCCACATTATATTCCTCAACGGGGTCAACAATATCAATGAGATGGTAGGGAATCGATTTCCCATTCAATTTATATTCGCCCAAATCTTTACCGGTACCAATATCCATTCCACGATATACCTGACGTGAGTCAGCAGAAATTATTTCCCCATTAAGCTTGTGAGCCAATTGAACAGCAAGTTGTGTTTTACCAGTTGCAGTGGGACCAAGAATGGTAAGCAGGTCATATGCTAAATGTGAAAGTTGGCTCATTGGGTAATTTGCATTATTTAATTTTCTTCTTCAATGAATATTATAATGATCAAGATTTAAATATCATTAGAAAGGATGCCATAAATATATCAATGGGCTTTAATTTGAAACAAAACAAACGGGGATTGCAAATGGATTTTTATCAGTATATTCCTTATTATATTAAGGTTAGAAAAGTGTATCCCCAGAAACCAGCAGATGATAAAACAAGAAGCTATGGTGGGGGTTTATTCCATTTCACCATGACATGTTTTATAGATTGATTCATTTAATCTCCCAGCCTGTTTCAGCTATTGGCTGGAAGACATTACTTCCTGCAAATTACCCTCCAATTTAAGGGAGTATTTTTATGATAGATTTAATTATTGTCCTCATCAGTCTTATTATCGGCATTACTATCGGTTGGATATTAAAAGGTAAAAGCCAGCCTACAGACAGCGCTGAATTACAAAGTGAAATAAAAAAGTTAACAGGTGAAAAAGCCAGCGCTGAAGCCCGTTTGGAGCAGTTAGATGAAACCAAGAAAGGGATGGAAACAGTCTTTAAGTCCCTTGCTTCTGATATTGCCAGAGAAAACAGAAAAGACTTCCTGAATCTTGCCGGGGAAAAGTTTAAGGATATCTCCAAACAGGCAGATGAGAATCTCACCAAAAAGAAAGAGCTCATAGACCAAAATTTAGGGGAAATGAAAAAAACACTTAAATCTCTTCATGACCAATCTGTTACATTATCCGGGAATCTGGAAACCAGCAGCAAGGAAACACAAAAATTGCAAGAGTCCACCAGTAAACTACGGGAGATTCTGTCATCTTCCCAAAAACGAGGGCAGTGGGGGGAACGTCTGGTGGAAGATATCTTGGATTTCATCGGTTTTATGGAAGATAAAAATTATGTGAAGCAAACTCAGGTAGAATCAGGGGAAAAACCAGATTATACCTTTTTTCTTCCCAAGGAAAAGAAACTCAACATGGATGTAAAATTTCCCCTTGCAAGTTATGAACGCTATATTAACTCAGAATTAGAGGAGGAACAGGAAATCCATAAGAAAGATTTTCTGCGAGATGTCAAAACCCATATAAAAACCATTGCCGGGCGGGAATATATAAATCCTGCAGAAGGTACCCTGGATTATGTATTAATGTTCATTCCCAATGAATCCATTTATGGATTTATCAATCAGGAAGATACACACCTTATAGATTTTGCCCTGGAAAGAAAGGTGCTGCTTTGTTCACCCCTAACGTTATATGCCATGCTGTCTCTTATTTATCAGGCTACACGTAACTTTGCCATGGAAGAAAAAGCAACAGAAGTGATGAATCTGCTTAATTCATTTCGCCTTCAATGGGATAAATATGTGGAGGTTATGGACAAAATGGGTCGCAGCCTGGATACTGCCAAAAAAGATTATGATACTATGGTAGGTACACGTAAAAATAAACTGGAAAAACCTCTTAGTAAAATTGAAGAGATTACTTCAGGGGGAGAGATGGTGGAGCTCATCAAATAAATTGGTAGGGTTTCCAAGATCCGAACCTCCGCACACCATTTAGCAGGGAATAGTGTTAGTTACTTTCTGTAGAATTATTATTTCTATTTAAAATTTCCATTTGTCCCACAATGCTACCCCCAAAAGAAGCAAAAAATGATGCCATGCCAATAGCTATCAATAGTTCCCTTATTTGTTCCATTGGAGAACCCCAATTAATTAAGTATGTTATAATTAAACCAATAAATAAGCCAATGAGACCTTATATTGCAGCACTAATAATAGAAATATTGTTCTTCAATTTTAGCTCCTTATTTTGTTTTAGAAAAGAGCAACAGAATTAATTTATCACCGTCTGCGCCCTATACACAGACTGAATCACATTGGCTAATTCGCTGAGGTGTGCTTGAGTATAATCATCGAAATAGCCCGTTTCAATAGATTCCGTGATCTCACTGTGAAGTGTTTTTAAACTGGCACGAGCCAAGGCAACCGCATCAGAGTGAAAATAATTCTTCTTATTTAATAAAATAATACTCAGAACATCAACATGAGATTTTTGTAAATCCCGGCGGAAACTGTTGATGTTTTTATTCTGTTCTAATTCTGACCACAGTGATTGGGTAATATTCTGGAAATGTTCCGTAAGGGTATAAATTGATTCACCTTTTGAAAATTTCAATTCATTATCTCGAACCCGTGCAAAAATGCGGGGGTGGTGGAGGCGGTAAATAGATCCGGACTGAATCCAGCGGATATAATCATGAATGGGATAGTCAATTCGACTCATACGCCATACAGATCCTTTAAAATCCCATCCTCTCTCAGGAGCAAGTTTATTCAGCAAATCCGGGTCAAATTTAAAGGCATCTTCCGCCAGAATATTTTTTAAAATAAATTTGAGGGCTTCCCGCTGTTTTTCAGCAGGTACAATTGTAAATGGATTTCCTCCACCCGGGTCTCCTACATGATGTCTGCTATGATAAATACCACCGATAAATTTTGTAATATTTCGGGCAGCACTTAAGTAATGACGCAATGCTCTGCCAAATACTCTTCGAATTTTAGAATATTGTTCTCCTGGTTTTTCAAAATGCTCAGGAATAAGCTCAAGCAGCTCCTGCGACATTTCGAATCGTTTCTGATAGTATGCTATAGGGTCATTGGTTAAATCCCATGCATTTGAATGGGGATCAATCCCTCGAGTTGACTGTCCATAGGTATCTTCGTCCGTTCCATATCGCAATAAGGGGTCGGTAGAGCGTGAGGCGATGGACTCCAGAAATTTCTTTTCAGATTGCCCTGATATGTCCGGTTGTTTATAGGCATATTCAATAGCCCAGTAATCATAAGTCCCTGGTTTGGTTTGGAAAAAAGTTTCACCATCAAATATATTAATAGGTTGATAATCCATTACAGATCCGCTCACACCATATTTTTGAGTAAATTTTGGATCGCTCAATTGTTCAATGGAATATATAGAACTGGCTTTGAAATTATGCCGTAATCCTAAGGTATGGCCCACTTCATGTAGGATAAGATCTACAATGCCATTATGGATATACTTTTGTAACTCTTCGTCGGTTCCCACTACCATCCCAGTGGTTGTCAATACATCCCATCCTGATGCCATCTCCTCTCCAAGATGATCACCATATTGACACATTTTAGAAGAAAATTCTTCAGGGGGTTCGTCCGATTCAAAATCCATGCTTACCTGCCCCATGATTGGGACAACAAATTCTGTTTGTTCTCGATACATCGAGCGCACAAAGTCAGCGCTTATTCTGATATCAGCATCATAGAGTTCACCCGTATATGGGTTTGCTCTAGAAGGACCAACTGCATAGCTAGACCCGGGTTGAAACAGCCACCTTACAGTGCTATAGCGAACATCGGCAGGATCCCAATCAGCATCGTCCGGCATTTGCTTTACTACGATTGCATTCTTAAATCCAGCGGCTTCAAAAGCTTCGTTCCAAGCTAATATTCCCTCGCGAACAGCATCCCGAAATTCATAGGGAATGGAATTTTCCAGCCAGTAAACTATGGGCTTTTTTGGCTCAGATATTTTTTCCTGTGGATTTTTCTTCTCCAAATTCCAGCGATTTATATAGCGGATATAGGGAGAATCTTTGCGAACGTCTGTATAATCCTGAAAAATGGTTACAAAGTGACCCACTCGGTCATCAGCCAGGCGAGGTTGATAGTCCGTTTCAGGAATCGCCGAAAGGCTCAAATGATAATTAACCAATACGCTGGTGGAGCTGGGAAGTGTATAAATATACTTTCCCTTTTTACCCTTAAAATGCAAGGCAAATTCAATTTCTGTATTGGATGGAAAAGATTGTAAATCTTTAAAATAGCTGTCCTTTTTATCAAAGCTGTAAATACCCTGACTTTTACGGGTTATTTGTTCAATATCATAAATAAAGAGTGTACCTATATCCACTAAAATTGCTCCACTTTCCGGATGGGGTTTACTCTCAATTTTGGTTGATGAAAGAATGGAATTAGAGATGTGTCTTTCAACAGATCTGCGAAATGGAGAATCTTTGTCCGTCCGGAATTTCACATTTACATTCACAAACTGAATACGTTCCCCAACCTGTTTAAACATGAAGGGATATTCATCTAACATGGAGCTTCCATCCAAATAGTATCCATCGCCAGATTGTCGGGTGAGGCCTGCGAGATATATTTTTTCAAGTTGATCTGGGAGTATAGCAAGGAAAGCTTTGTTTTTTTCATTATTCCAAAAAATAGTGAATAAACCTTCTATTTTTTGGTAATCTTTGATTACTTTTTTGAATGGTTTTTTGTCTTCCTTTTCCTTTGATTTAAGTGGTTTTTTTTGGTGGACCTTGGTGCTGTCATCAAGCAGAAAATCAATATTTAAATCTTGATATGGGTCGGCATAACACAGAGCTAAAGGAATAAGAGCTGTGAAAAGAAAAAGGGAAAGTATTCTAATCAATTTAGTCATTCGAGAGTAAACAAAATTACATTAATTTGGGGGGTTATTCATTCATAATTTTTATGTCCGAATTTGTTCCAATCAGAATTGTAATTTGAATTAAAGCTATTATCTAAAGGATTGATTTTACTTTTGCAACCAATTCTGTAACCTCTGATTGAGTAGGCGCCTCGGCATAAATACGGATTATTGGCTCAGTATTTGATTTGCGAATATGTACCCAGGAATTTTCCCAGCTGAGTTTAAGTCCATCCGTTTTATCAGATTTTGCATCGGGAAAATTTTGTTCCATTTTATCTAATATAGATTGAGAGTCAACAGAACCCAGCCTAATTTTGTCTTTAACCATCACAAATTGTGGCATGGATTTGAAAATTTCATTCACTTTTCTTGTATCCTGAGCCATGCGGTTTAAAAACATTGCAGCAGCTACTAATGAATCTCTACCATAATGACTCTCAGGCAAAATAACGCCTCCATTGCCTTCTCCTCCAAGCTCGGCGTTGACTTCCTTCATTTTGTTCACAACATTTATTTCGCCAACAGCGGATCGAATTACAGAGCAGCCATATTTTTCGGCTATTCTATCAAGTGCCAATGTTGAAGACAGGTTTGTTACTAAGGGTTTACTGGAATTTGTGGTATTAAAAAAGCCATCTGCACAAATTGCAAGTGTATATTCTTCGCCGAGCGGCAGACCATTTTCATCAATTACTGCCAGGCGGTCACCATCGGGGTCAGTTGCAAAGCCGGCATCCGCTTTATGGGAAACAACTGCTTCACCCAATCTTTTAAGATTATGAGATAGAGGTTCTGGTCCACGAGGGAACTCACCATTAGGTTCGCAATAGAGTCGATGAACTTTGCATCCCAATGCTTCCACCATTGCAGGAAGCGCTAATGAGCCGGCGCCATTCACAGCATCCACCACAACCGAAAAAGAACGACTCTTAATTGCCACCACATCAATAATAGATAGATTTAAAGTATGCTCAATATGTGGTTGATAACCGTTTTCAATTTTTTTAATAGTACCTAAATTTTTCAGGGAGGGTGTCAAGGTGTCTGCCAAATTAAATAGTTGAGCATTTTTTTCATCATTTAGGAAACATCCATTTGCATCAATAAATTTCAAGCCATTCCATTCAGTTGGATTATGACTTGCCGTAATGACAACACCTCCAGCCATTCCATTCTTTTCTACCAAAAACTGAGCAGTGGGTGTAGGTATAATCCCATGATGAACCGCATTTCTTCCACATTGGCTGAGGGCGATACATCCAGAATTGATCAACAAATCACCATGGGTTCGGCTATCACGGGCGAGGAGAATATCACCTACCCCCTGGAGTTCTGAAAATGCCTGAATATGTCTGGTTACAGTAGATTCGGTTAGTGTATCACCTACAATTCCTCGAATACCGGAAATTCCTCTTATTAATTCCATGGGCTAAATTAAAACAGAATGCAGGTGGATAAAAATGGAACAAAAAAAATCCAGAATTTATCTGGATTTTCTTTTGTATTAAGTTTTTGCCTGAGAGAAAAGTGTAGGACGATATGGAACTCGTCTTCGTTTACTTCTCTTAGCAATCTTTCGTGCTTCGCTGGGTTTGATGTAATAAGAGCGGGCCCTTACCTCTCTTAGAATTCCAGCTTTTTCCCATTTCTTTTTAAAGCGTCTTAAAGCTTTTTCAAATGGTTCGTCTTCTCGAATTTTAATGCTTACCAAAGTAGTATTTTACCCCCTCTCAATTTATCCTAAATATTGTCGTAATTTTCTGCTTCTTGAACGATGTCGCAGACGGCGAATAGCCTTCTCTTTAATCTGTCGAACACGTTCACGGGTCAAACCAAATTCTTCCCCAATTTCATTCAGGGTAAGTGCATAGGAATGACTAATACCAAAATACATTCTTATTACTTCCCGCTCCCTGTCCTTTAGGGTGTCCAATGCTGCAGCAACCTCTTCCTGAAGGGAGTCCATTTGAAGTTCCTGATCAGGTTCCTGTGTAGAACTATCCGGGATTACATCTAACAGACAATTTTTATCTTCATCAGAAAATGGTGTGTCCAGAGAATGGTGCCGGCGGGAAATTCGTTGTGCATCATTTACTTCATTGGGTTTCATTTCTAACTGTCTGGCAAGCTCATCTGCCCGAGGTGCGCGCTCAAACTCCTGTTCCAGGCGCTCAGCTGCTTTATTAATTTTCGAAATGGTGCCAACCCGATTAAGTGGTAAACGAACAATTCTGGAATGCTCAGCTAATGCTTGTAAAATAGACTGACGAATCCACCAAACCGCATAGGAAATAAATTTAAATCCACGGGTTTCATCAAATCGTTCAGCAGCTTTAATCAACCCCAGATTTCCTTCATTGATGAGGTCTGTTAGTGGGAGCCCCTGACCCTGATAATCCTTGGCCACACTAACTACAAACCGTAAATTGGCTTCTGTAAGTTCTTTTAAAGCCAGGCGATTACCCTGTTTAACTAAAATTGCCAGTTCAACTTCTTTTTTAGGAAGCAGCGGTTCAAAGCGACTAATTTCCTGCAGGTATTTACTGAGCGACCGATTGGCATCACTTCCCAGTTTTTTAATTTTCTTTTCAAGTTTTGCAATTTTTTTCTTTCTCTGAGCACGTTTTTTTTCTTGCTCAGCCATAAGCAGTTCTTCTTCTTCAGTAAGAACATCCTGGGTATCTTCAGCCTCTAATTCTCCCTCATCCATTTTTGTAGGAATTTGGCTTTTTATTTTTTTCTCTCTTTCAGCAGCCGTAGGCCTCTTTTTTGTATCAGGCTTAAATTTTGCTTTTACCTTTGGAGTGGCTTTCTTCTTTGTGGTAGCTTGAACCTTAACAGCAGGTTTTTGCTTTACCACAGCTTTTTTAACAACAACTTTTTTAGTAGATATTTTTGCAGGTGCTTTCTTTGTTACTGGGGACTTCGGAGCAGCTTTTGCCTTTGGAAAGGCTTTCTTTTTTGCAGGTGTTTTAACCTTTGCAGGTGCTTTTTTTGATGTAGCTTTTACTTTTTTTGTTTTGTCGGTCTTTTTTGCCATCGAACTCCTCTAAATTTAAATAGAAAATTAGCCTATTATATTAATATGGCACATAATCCTTATCCAACAAAAATCACCTTATAAATTTGAATAAATTCATGAGGACTTATTTCTTCCGGCCTGCTATCTGCCCATTTTTCAATTTTCCCTAATTTATAAGCCTCTGGCAAATTATTTTTCAGCTTCTTCCTCCTTTGAGAAAAGGCCTGTTTAACCAGTTTTGAAAAGGCTGAAAAGTCAGGTAAGTCATTATTCTTTGGGAAAAAAGTTAAAACAGCTGAATCAACCTCAGGTTTTGGCCGGAATACATTTTTTGAAACCATAAACTCAATATTGACATCACAATACACTTGGCACATAACAGAAATGCGTCCATAGGATTTATTCCCATGTTTGGAGACAATCCGCTGTGCTAACTCTTTTTGAAACATGAGCAACATCCGCTCCCAGTTGTGCCAGGCCAACAATTTGAATAAAATGGGACTGCTGATGTAATAGGGTAAATTCCCAATTATTTTAAAACCTTTAGGTAAATGGGATAAATCCCAATCTAAAAAATCTGCCCGGTGAATTACCACGTTTGAATAATTATATTTCTCTAGTTGTGCCACAAGAAGAGGGTCAATTTCTACCACATGAATATGATCAGATTGTTTATTTAATTCACTTGTAAGTGCACCATCACCCGGTCCGATTTCTAAAATAGTATCCGATGCACAAGGCTGCAGGCAATTAATTATTTTGGTTATTGTATTGGGGTCTCGCAGAAAATTCTGGCCCCATTTTTTCCGGAAGGGATGAGACATTTTAATTTTGGGAAAAATCTAACTTTAAGATCATTAATTTCTTAGATTCAAGGTCAAGGTCGGATAATTGGAATATTGGAATATTGTTTGAAAATTATCCAGCCCTCCATTAATCCAATATTCCGGTTTCATTTCTTTGTATTCCGCTGGTTTATGATAAAATTATCTAGTCTATTACAATTAGCTGGTGGAGGTTAGTTTTGTAAATAAATTATGCGCCGTTTCAGTGGTGGACTCTGCCACCTCTTCCAAAGAAATTTCCTTTAGCTCAGCAACTTTTTCAGCTACATGCAGAACATTTTTCGGCTGATTTTGTTTTCCACGAAATGGTTTGGGAGAGAGGTAGGGTGAATCAGTTTCTACCATCATTCTATCAAGCGGAATTTCTTTCACCACATCTTCTAATTCTTTGATAAAGGTGATCATGCCCGTAAATGAAATATGAAATCCCGTTTCCAATATTTTTTGAGCAAACCCCACATTACTGGCGAAACAGTGAATAACCCCCTGGTTTAATCCGGAGTTTTGAATTCCCTCAAGTATATCATCATCTGATTCCCGGCAGTGTACTACTGCAGGAAAATCCAATGATGTTGCCATTTCCAGCTGTTCATGATACACTCGCCTTTGGATTTTCCTGTCACTGAAATCATAGTGGTAATCCAGGCCAATTTCTCCTACTGCCACCATTTTTGGATGCTGTATAAATGCTTCCAGTTCATACAAATACCGCTTGGGTGCCTTACCAGCTTCATGTGGGTGAATTCCACAGGTAGCAAAAACAGAGGGATACTTTTCTGCTAATTTCAGACATTCTTCAGAAGATGGCAGGTCCACACCAATGGATATAATTTTTTCCACTCCATTATCTTCTGCAGCTTGGATTACCTCCTCAATTCTGTCTGAATAATCCTTATAACTGATATGAGCGTGGGTGTCAATTAGCATATTATTAATAAACCGTTGAAATGGTTTCCATTAAATATCTTTTGATAGTCCACGATTTAAATCGTGGGTTGCTTGATAAATTGAGCATTTCTTAACCATTCTACCTGCCCGACACCAATAATAATTTGAGACAGGCAGAATCGTTTTCACGGAAAATGTCAGGGTCATTCAACTGTTATCCGTGGGAAGGGAGATTTTCCTTCACCTAACTCTGATCCCGGTTTCAGCAAACCAATATTGGTTTCATTTAATGGGATTAATCCGGCGCCCAAAATATTTAAAATGGCAGTGGTTTTCTCAGGCATGACCGGATTTAATAGTTGAGAACCTATTCGAAGTACATCAGTAGCTAAAGCCAGGGTTGTTGCGGCAGAACCTCCTTGAGAGGAATCCTCTTTTATAGATTTCCATGGCGCTTTGGCTTCCAGGTAACGATTAATTTTACGAAAAAGAGAGAGAGTGGTTTCAAGTGCATCGTGTATTTTCAGTTCTTGAATGAGCTTGTTTACGGATTGGGGAGCGGTTTTGGCCTCCGCAACCAGTGCTAAGTCTATTTCATCGTAATCTCCACTTTCGGGTATTTTACCATCAAAATGCTTCTGAATAAGCATGGTCACCCGGTTTACAAGGTTGCCGTAATCGTTTGCTAAATCTGCATTATATCTTTTGATAAAGCTTTCCAGGGTGAAATTGGCATCCATGCCCAACACCATATCCCGCATAAGAAAAAATCGTACCGAATCCGCTCCATAGTCATCAATTAGCTCTAAGGGGTTCACCACATTACCCAATGATTTACTCATTTTCGATTTTTCACTCATCCACCAGCCATGTGCCAGAATGGACATTGGAAGGGGAATACCTGCCGCCATGAGCATAGTAGGCCAATATACGGCATGGGTGGTAAGAATATCTTTTCCTATTAAATGATAATTAACAGGCCACCATTTATTAAAAATAGTCTCATCTGACCCCCACCCAATGGCAGTTACATAATTTAATAGTGCGTCAAACCAGACATAGGTGACATAATCCTGATCAAATGGTATTTCAATGCCCCAGCTCAGGCGAGATTTTGGTCGAGAAATGCATAAATCATTCAAAGGTTTTCGGAGGAAACCCAATATCTCATTTTTGCGAGTCTCTGGTTTAATAAATTCCGGATGGCTTTCAATATGCTCAATGAGTGCATCCTGATAATTTGACATTCTAAAGAAATAATTTTTCTCTTTTAGTTTTTTTATCTGCCGAAAATTGCCTTCTTCCACTTCTTTTTCAGTTACAAACCGCTCCTCTGATACTGAATATAATCCTTCATATTCATCTGCATATATTTCACCTTTTTCATAGAGGGTGGTGAGCAGTTCTTTTACGCGATCTGTATGCCGGGATTCGGTAGTACGGATAAAGTCATCGTAATTAATATGCAGTTTCTCCCAAAGTTCTTGGAACCGTACCACAAATTCGTCAACATGATTTTTGGGGTCAACCTTTCTGATTGCAGCCGCTTCCTGCACCTTTTGCCCATGTTCATCTGTACCGGTGAGAAAGTGTACCTCATCTCCCATAATGCGGTGATATCGTGCCAGCACATCTGCTAGAATTGTGGTGTAGGCATGACCAATATGAGGCTTGTCATTCACATAGTAAAGCGGTGTAGTTATATAGAATTTTGACATATTTTCTTATGGATTAAGCGGATAATTTAGAATGAAAGGAATACCTGAATGTATGTAAAAAAAGTAAAAATCAAATAGGGATTAAGTGGTTAAAAAATTGAAATTTGTGATTTAAAAATTGAAAATCGTTCATTTAGATTCTAAACATCTTGAAATATATGTTTGTAAATTGAAACCGATTGTTTCAATTTACAAGGATAATTAGATCATATTGAAAGTGTTGTGTTGGTAAGTCCCGAACTTGCCGAAGGCATTATGTGTTTTCTGTGATCCCCATCACAAACCAACTCTCTCCTTAATAAATTCTTCCACCCCTCCCAAAATAGTTGTATATTCAAGGCTCAGATGAGAAAATAATTTATTATGATGAAACAAATTTTACCAATAACCCTTCTATTTGCAGCTTTACTATTGGCAAATGATTTTAGTGATGGCCCTTATGGCTCAAACTATTTTGATACTGCCGGTCCTTTTACTTTGGTGGATTTAAATATGGAATTGGGGGATGTTACCGGAGATGACATTGTCAACATACTGGATATTATTTCTACCGTGAATTATATTTTGGGAAATGATGATTTCACTGCTGAACAAATTATTCAGGCAGATATGAATTTTGATGGAACCATAAATATTCTTGACCTCATAGGATTGGCCAACCTGATACTAAACCCCGAGCCTGGTGCCTGGGATTTTGCAACGCAGTGGAATGGAGAGGAAAGCTATATATTCTTCACCCTTGGACCTGCCAGCAGTACCACTCTCTGGAATGCCAGTGATGCCGATGACCTGTTGGAAGACTCTCCTGATAATGTCCATTATTTTTTCCTATCAAATAATAGTAGTTACTTTCAGGATGTACGTGATAAACGTGGAGAATTTGATTTAATTCTGGCAGGGATGTCCGATGAAGAACAGGCGCATTGGAAAAGACATCTCCATTTCGTACCAGACAAGTGTGACAGCCATGGCGAAGATTTTGTTGATGCGGTATGTGGAGTTAGAGCTATTGGTATAGACCGCTTCCAGCGCTGGAAAGAAATTGGATATTTGGGAAACCCTGCAAACTTCAGTGGAACCTATATTGGATATATTGTCCATGAAGCCATTTATTATAATTATGAATTTGGTGTCTTATATGATGATGTAGGCATCTATGATGAAATTACCATTTTTGAGAGAGAATATTATACAGGCGGGTGGGCAGCTTCCATTTTTAAATCAGTTGAATTGCCGTCTAATGATGATCTTACCGAATATAAAGGGTTGAGCGTTGAATTACTCCGTGGTTGTCCTGATGCCAATATGAATTACAGTGATGCCGGCTGTGATGATTATGACCGAATTGCACATCTTTATTCCTGTGAAGAAGACAGCTCTGGCTGCATAGAAATAGCCAGATGGATCACCCCCTTTGACCGCCAACCTCATTCATTAACAGATATAACACCGTTCATTTCTCATTTAAGACCAGGTGGAAACAGGGTAATAAAATTCCAGGAATCAGGGTGGCCCAATAGCTTGCTTACGCTTCGCTTTCGGTTCCATAATTATTTACCAGAAGAAGATTATGGGTATTCCCCAATGGAATATGAAAACGCTTGGAATGGAACCGTCCAATTTAACCCCCAATATGCAGACAATCGCCCACCTGTAATTTTTACTCCACCTGAGGGAGTACAACGAGTTGAATTTGTTACCTATATTACCGGACATGGTTGGGGATCTGCCGGATGTTATAATTGTGCAGAATTTTGCAACTCCCGGCATATTTTTACCGTAAATGGTGGTACATATGAATTTCAGAAATCACACCCAGAAGCAGGTGACAGTAATTATTGCATGGAACTTGAAACTATTGCCCAGGGGGTCGTACCAAATCAATTTGGTACTTGGGGTTATGGACGTGCAGGCTGGTGCCCGGGAATGGATGTAGCTCCTTTCATTACTGATATTACTGAGTTTATCAGCATTGGTGAAGAGAATATCATTCAATATGATGCCTGTAGAGTAGTGGGAAATAATTGTGTTACTCCACCCACCTGTCAGGGCGATGGATACTGCCCGGAAATTGCCATGTCATCATACGTAATTTATTCTTACTAAAAATCCTGGAATCCTTTGCAAAACTAAATTTACATTAAACCGTTAAAACGGTTTTAAATATTATCTCATTGGGTAGCTTGCAAATTAATATCGCGGGTTGCCTAAAAAACTTTCCATTTCCCTTAAAAGGTGAATAAATTTCATACCTTGAAAACGATACAAATTAATATAGTTTACCTTTTTCTGATTCTTCTTATTGCCTGTGGTGATAAACCGGAAATCCATATTTCAAAAACGGTACAATTTGAAGGGAAAATTTATTTGCTGAATTCTGATGATCCCTTTACAGGTATTTTGTATAACGAATATTCCAATGGACAGCGTGAGTATGAAGGTTATTATAAAAAGGGAGTACCAAACGGAAAATTGACTTATTATTTTGACAATGGTTCAAAAATGCGCGAAGGTGTTTTAAAAAACGGTTCTCCTGCAGGTAGATGGATATATTATAATTCTGATGGCAGTATAAAAGAAATTAAAGATCACTAAATTAAATGACAGAAAAAGCAGAATCATCATTTATTAAATGGATATCCATGATAACCTGTACCGCATTAATGGTATTATATTTATGGTTAGTCTTATATGTTTTTTAATGGGCTATAATAATGTTTGACTGGCTCACGTTGGAATGGCTTATGGCAAATCTGGAATGGGTGGTTTTAGGCATGTTCATAAGTTTGGGAATTCTATTATTTTTCCCGGTTTTGCTCACACTTGAATTTCGAAAATTAAGCAAAAAGGAAAAATTGTAAATGGAATCGCTGTATATACTTATAGGTATTTGCTGTGGTATTTTCGTTTTGTTTTCGCTGAGTGAAGTGGTGACATTGAAGAAGGAAGTAAAAAAATTAAATGGAATTGTCACCCATCTTCTAAAAGCAGATCGCTCCAAAAATGATCAATCAGATTAGATTCAATTTATTTCTCATAAATAACTCATTTTTTCATATTTTATAATACCTGTAAATTAGAGACTAAATTTCTTGGGAAATTATAACCTTTACCAATAATTAATGGCTGAATCCATACCACAATCGCAGGAGAAAAACTCTAAGGTATATACTTTATACTATGCCTTTTTTCTCATTCCCCTAATAATCACAATCTTTGGCGTGATGTTTTTTTTCATGTTTAAGGTACTAACCTATGAATCAAATTCTCCTTATGAATATCTTACAAATGTGCAAATTGGTTCTGCTACCAAGCGCTGGCAATCTGCTTATGAATTATCAAAATTATTATCAAATCCAGATTTGGTACCCCTGGATACAGGTTTTAAAAATAAGATGGTATCTGTTTATAAAAAGTCTATTCATGATGATCCAATGGTACGAATGTATTTGGCTTTGGCAATGGGCAGAACCGGGCAGCAGGAATTTGGTCCTACACTAATTGAGGGTTTGGAAGATGAAGACAAGGGAAGCCGGTTGGCTGCTATAAAAGCGCTGGGTATTTTAAGATATGAACCGTGTGTAAATCAGGTTAGAAAATTTATTCAAGACTCATATTCTAATGAAGAGAAACTTGCAGCTGCTATTACATTGGGGTCCCTTGGAGATAAATCGGTAATTTCGGAATTACAGAATTTATTGGAAGATGAAGAACCTAATATTCGCTGGGATGCAGCCATTGCATTGGTGAAATTGGGTGATCTATCTGGTAATCAAACTATTAATAATCTGTTGGACAGGTCGTACTTAAACAATTTTAGCGAGGTAGATGAAGAGGAAAAGGTGCAGGCAATATTGGTTGCCATTCAGGTTTCTTCTAAATACCCCTCCGACAAATTTATAACCAATCTATTAAAATTAGCCACCTTTGATAACAATATGAAAATTAGGGATCTTGCCATTAAAACTTTAGCTAAAACCTATAACAGGAAAATATAAATGTCAGAAAAAGTAATACCAAAAGCATCAATCAATTCAGAATCAACGAAAGACCTGAACAGAAAAGGATTTATCAGTTGGCTCTCATTGGGTTGGCTGGCTTTTGCCGGCGCAACCGGAGGTTTTTTCACCCTGATGATTCGATTCATGTTTCCAAATGTCTTATTTGAACCCCCTCAATCTTTCAAAATCGGATTTCCAGATGACTTTACAATTGGAAAAGTGGATATCCGATTTAAGAGAAAACATGCTGTATGGGTTGTGCGTAATGATGAAGGAATTTATGCACTTTCAACAGTGTGCACACATTTAGGTTGTACTCCAAACTGGTTAGAAGTTGAACAGAAATATAAATGTCCCTGTCACGGAAGTGGTTTCAGAAAAACAGGTATTAATTTTGAAGGCCCGGCCCCTAGACCGCTTGAGCGGCATGCTATTTTTCTCGCATCTGATGGCCAAATAATCGTTGATAAAACCAAGCGGTTTAAATGGGAGAAGGGTGAGTGGGAAATAGAAGAATCATTTTTAAAGATTTAAGAAAAACAGGAAAAATGAACTAATTGGAATGTTGGATTAACGGATGGATGCAAAAAGGATTATTAAGCTGGGATGAATACGATTATAGGACACCAACTTTCCAGAATTCAAAAATCATAAGCATAGAATATTGTTTACCATCATTTTGTTATAAACGGGTATAAAATTAAATAAAATATAAGAAGAAAATGGCTGATAAAGAAAAGAAAGAATCATTATTAGAACAACTGGGTGAATCCCAAGTCTGGAAATCAATTATTCGTTCTGGTGTACCTCGCAACAGACGACAGAGAATGTATGCAGTATTGGGAAATGTATTTCTCCATTTGCATCCGGCACGGTTACCCAGACATGCTGTAAAAATTGGATACACCTGGTGTATGGGAGGCTTATCATTTTTCTTATTTGTGGTATTAACAATAACGGGCATTTTACTCATGTTTTACTATCGACCCACAGTTGAATATGCCTATACCGACATTATTGATTTAACCGAACAAGTACCTTTAGGTATTATGCGGGAACTCCATAGATGGGGCGCACATGCCATGGTGCTCACAGTTTGGCTGCATATGCTGCGGGTATTTATGACCGGTTCTTATAAACCACCCCGTGAATTTAATTGGGGGGTTGGAGTACTTCTCATGACAATCACTCTTTTTCTCAGTTTTACCGGTTATCTTTTACCATGGGATCAATTGGCAATTTGGGCGGTAACGGTTGGTACCAATATGGCACGGGCACACCCATTTATTGGGCATGAAGGACCGGGAGCGTCCCTATTAGCTATTGGCGATATTAACCTTGTACACATGGGGTCGGATGTGCGTTTTGCATTGTTAGGTGGAAGATTTGTGGGAGAGGCAACTCTTTTGCGGTTTTATGTATTGCATTGTATAGCGGTTCCATTTATTGCCATGATTTTTATGGCGGTTCATTTTTGGCGGATTCGGAAAGACGGCGGTATTTCCGGTCCATTATAAAATAAGGGGTATTTATGAGTTACATTAAAAACCTATTCGATTTTCTGTCTACACCAACCATTTCTTTTACCCTTCTCACGGTATCGTTCCCATTTATTTTTCCTCCCAGTGATTGGTTTGACAAGAAAAATAAACAATGGGGGATTTATAAACTCTGGACAAATAAGGGCGCCTTCTGTATTTTTAGTTTCATCACCTTCTTTTTCGTGTTGGGATATTTTGACCCGTATTTTAATCTTACCATGACAAAACCAGATAATATTCCTATTATCTTAATGATTTATTCCATGATATTTGTTGTTTGGCTGGGAATGAAACAAGCCTATATTAATGATGAACGCTTAGAACGAGGAGAAAAACCGGAAGAGTGGACTGATCCTGATGATAAAGTGTTGGTATGGCCTGATTTGGTATATATAGAGCTTATAGCTTTAATTATATTCATGGTGGGATTAATTGTGTGGTCTATTTTAATTGGGGCTCCCTTAGAAGAACCGGCAAACCCGGCATCAACACCAAATCCATCCAAAGCGCCGTGGTATTTTCTGGGGCTACAGGAAATGCTGGTTTATTTTGATCCCTGGATTGCTGGTATTATTTTTCCCATATTTATTATCGTTGGAATGATGGCAATCCCCTATATGGATATCAATAAAAAAGGTAATGGGTATTATTCCTTTAAAGAACGACGTCTAGGCTATTTTATTTTCATGTATGGATGGTTTGTGTTGTGGGTTTTCCTAATTGTGGTGGGAACGTTTTTCCGAGGTCCAAACTGGAACTTTTTTGGACCCTTTGAATGGTGGGATCCCCATAAAGTAGTTCCGCTAACAAATGTGAACTTATCTGAATATGTGTGGGTCAAACTCCTTAATAAAGGTCTACCTGCTAGTATTTTTGCCCGAGAGGCAGTTGGATTTGTTATTGTTATTGGATATCTATTTGTCATGCCACTTTTACTGGCTAAAACCAAATTAAAAAGTTTGTTTGAACATTATGGACCGATTCGTTATTCAACCCTGATGTTATTTGGTTTGGCAATGTTTGCCCTGCCTATAAAAATGTATCTCCGGTGGTTATTCAATTTAAAATATATAATTGCAATCCCGGAATGGTTTTTCAATATTTAATTAAAAAAGAGATACTATTTTGAACGACGAAAGATATTGGAATATTAATCAACTAAATAAATGGTTTGCCATTGCAAGCATTATTTTTATGGTTTCCATGATTTGGATGTTTATAGATGATAATGATGATGATTTTAAAGTGTATCAAAGAAAATTCAGGCAATTGGAAATTGAAAATGAAGAGAAAAATTTAATTTCAGAATTAGAGGCAGTAAAAGAAGAGAGAGTTAATTATGAAGAAAAACTGACCGGAGCTCAAACATCTTTTGAGGCTAAAAATTCTCAGCTTTTAGAAGTAGAGAAATTGCTTGAAGATTCTAAAGCAAAATTCTACAAAGCAAATATGAATTTTCTGGGTCAGAAATCAATTTTAGATGCTGAAAAATTCAATTTTGAAACTGCCATGCTTCATCTCCATGAGGGTGATGACCCCTCGGAAATCGAACAAAAATATCAGACGGTGGTAGATGTAGTTTATAAGCTAAGACTTATAAAAGAAGAAAAAGAAGTTATCATGTTGGCAAATGAAGATCAAATAAAAGATATTAAATTTGAGACTAAAATTGCACATGAGGAATTAAATGCAGTTTTAAAAGAAGTTGATTTAGTAGATAGAAAATTAAAGCTTATTGATCGCCGAAAGATGTCTCTTGCAAATAAAATTGGAGATATTGTTCGTGATCTTCCTATTTTAGATTTTATGGCGCCTTATTTTAAAATTGAGCAGGTTGTCCTTCCAAATATTAAATATAATGTGAATTTTGCGTCTGTACCTGAAGTAGATCGCTGTAAAAGCTGCCATTTGGGAATTGATAATCCGGATTATAAAAATGCAGAACAGCCCTTTACAACCCATCCAAATTTAGACCTGTTTCTTTTATCAAGCTCTCCTCATGCTTACGAGGATTTCGGATGTACAAGTTGTCACGCAGGCAGGGGAAGGGGAACGAATTTTACTTCCGCCACCCATACGCCAAACAGTCCAGAGCAAAGAGTTGAATGGGAAGAAAAGTATGGTTGGCACGAAATGCATCATTGGTTAAAACCCATGCTTCCTGTAAAATATTCTGAGGCAAGTTGTTTTAAATGCCACCAGGATGAAGCCAACATAGCCCAGGCTGATAAGCTCACAATGGGGCTGACACTTATAGAAAAAAATGGCTGTAATGGCTGTCACAGTATAAAACGATTGGAATCCAGACGGAAGGCCGGACCTGATTTAGCACGAATAAATGAAAAGGTAAATAAAGATTGGGCTGCAAAATGGATTAAAGACCCGAAAGGTTTTCGGCATAATACCGAAATGCCCTCTTTCTTTGGTCAATCAAATAATTCTGATCCAGAGGCTATTGAAAGAAATGATACAGAGATTTATACCATAGCCGAGTATTTATTTCAGGATGGCGAAAAAATGTCCAGGAAAAATGACCAAGACTATATGGGCAATGCTGAAAAAGGACAGGAATTATTTGATGTGGTAGGTTGCCGTGGGTGTCATATAATTGAACCTGATCCAAATAACTTGCCTGAAAATCATAATTTAACTAATTTGCTGAAGGAGCATGGTCCAAACCTCATTAACCTGGGTAGTAAAACTTCTGCTGAATGGGTATTTAATTGGTTAAAAGACCCCAATGAATATTGGCATGAAACCCGCATGCCTAATTTAAGATTGAGTGATGAGGAAGCAAAAAACCTCACAGCCTATCTCATGAGTTTTACAAATCCTGATTTTGAAGCAGTAGAACCTATTCAGATGAGTGACGAAGCACTAGATGCAATTGCTTTGGGTTGGCTTCGAAAAATGTACCCGGAAATGGAAGCCAAATCGCGTTTAGGAAATATGGATATGCATAATAAGATTGACTATGTAGCCAATAAGAGTATTCGGTTTTATGGATGTTTCGGTTGTCACAATATTCCCGGTTATGAAAATGCCAAACCCATTGGTACAGAATTAACCTTTGAGGGATCAAAACCACTAGATAAATTGGACTTTGGATATATTCATGATTTAGAACATACAAATTA
Organism: Fidelibacterota bacterium; assembly: GCA_004124405.1. Classification (GTDB taxonomy): domain Bacteria; phylum Fidelibacterota; class Marinisomatia; order SCGC-AAA003-L08; family D37C17; genus D37C17. Next base: position 46,597 of record SCKP01000006.1, read on the forward strand.
TGCCTGGTTCACTCAAAAGCTGGAAAATCCCAGAATTTTTGATAAGGGTAAAGCTTCTCCTCCGGAAGATAAATTGCGTATGCCTAACTTTAATTTCAGCCCCGAGGAAATAGAAGCCCTGGTTACTACCATCCTTAGTTTTACAGAGGATGAAATTGGTGAGAACCTTTTGGCTTCTAATTATGTCAGAGACGATATGGTTTATGAAGGAAGAAAACTCATAAAGGAATATAATTGTCAGGGCTGCCATATTATTGATGGATTTGGAGGCCAAATTGTAGAAAATTACAGTTCACCTGAATATGCACCTCCAAATTTGAATACCGAAGGCGCTAAGGTGCAACCCGATTGGCTATTCAATTTCTTTTTAGATCCTTCAATAATACGACCGAACCTTCAGGTACGAATGCCTACTTTTGAATTGACGGATGGGGAATGGAATGCCATTATTCGATCATTCCAGTTTTACGATAACCAGCCACTTGCATTTGAATCAGATTTTCATGTGAACACATCCACTACAAAATACAAGGCAGGTAAAAAAATAGAAGAATTGGGAGCATGTAATAATTGCCATTTTTATGGAAAGGAATTCCCCAAGCAGGGGGCACAGACCTGGGCACCGAATTTAGCGCTTACAAAAGAGAGACTTCAACCTAAGTGGGTAATAGATTGGATGGATGACCCCAAAGCCATAATGCCGGGGACAAAAATGCCGGCACCATTCTTACCAGATGAAGAAATGCTCAATTCACCTGGAGCCGTTTCCGATTGGGGCGAGCATGTGGTAAAAGTTGGAGGAGATAGAGAAACCATGTTGGAAGGTCTCCGAGATTATATATATTCCATAAAAGGAAAGACCGATATTACCAATGAAATTCAACAATACTTTGAGAAAAATGGGTATGAGTTTGAATTTGATGAAGAGGATGAAGACGAAGATTGGTAAAAATTACAAACTTTCCGGAAACTGAATTGCTTTTTGAACGAGTAGGAAAATAGAAATGTGGGGATTGATGATATTCAGCTATTTATGTATTGCCATTAATATTTTCCTATTGGCACTTACTGGTTTACAGGGTTATTTCCAGTTTCAATTGATTCAAGCCAACCACCCGCAATTTGCCTTATTTACAGCTATTTTTTATATGTTCACTGAAACCCTAGTCATGTTTTATTTTATAGGGTCAGGAACTGCCATTAAAAAGAGTATCAAAATGGGAGGTGGTGAACCCAGCCTTTATGAGAAAGTGAAAAAAACTAAAATGATTCTCTTTCCCCATTTAACCATGAACATGGTTTTTATTGGGGTGGTTTTTATCTTAGGTGGTGCTGTTCAAACCGGAAGCGTTGCTGGCTGGATTCACGGACTTCTTTTTGATTTGGCATTTATCCATTTTCTGTATGTGACCATTTTACAGCACCGCGGATTTAAAGAAAATGTGGAAATTATTGGTGAAATAGCAATTGTTGAGGAAACCGCAGCTAAGAACTCCACTGCCTGATGTATTATATAAGTAAGGGCTTTATATTGGTGGGATTATTGGTAATTGGTGCAGGGTTTATAAATAAATTTCCCCAATTAATGGATTATAAACTTCTGGGAATTGGTGCAGTATTTTTCATCATGGGAGTGGTAGTAAAGAAATTCGGATTAAGTAACAACTAACAAATAAATTATGGCAAAAAAGAAAGCAGATCATTTTAAAGGCATACCAGATTTACCGGATGATCCCCGGGTTAAGAAAATTCGTCCAAAAATTATGGCTGTAGTGGATGAGGATAACTGTACAGGCTGTCAGGCCTGTGTTCCTTTCTGCCCTGTGGATTGTATCGAACCAGTACCCAAAGAAAAATATGGATTTCCCATTCCACCTGTACAGGTGCGGTTCAACGAATGTACTGGATGTATGGTCTGTGCCCGGGTCTGCACCAAACTCACCTGGGATGCCATCCGGCTTATGCCCACAGACACCTTTGAAGAGGTATATGGTATAAAGGTGGATTAATCTAAAGTAAAACACACATCTTGCTTGTTTTACATTTTTATCAAGCAGGATGGTTGAGTTACTTTAAAAACTATATGCTTTCAGAATATTTTTAATATCCCGTTCAGTAGCTTCTGGGCGCCAATCCATGCCATCATAGGCTTTCAGCAGGCGTCTTTCGGGATCTATGAGAACAGAACGGAGAGAATGGCCAATATCATTTTCTTCAATGCCCCAGAATGAAACCTGAGACTGACCGCCTAAAGTGAAGATATCGTTTATATGACCAAAACTGGAATAGGCTTTCAGGTTAGAATTTAATTCTACCAAACTCCCATAATTGATTTTGAGGATTGAAGGGGTATCATAAATATAGTCAAAACTCACCAGAAGAAATTCAATTTCAGGTATATCATTAAAAACACGTGCCAGGTATTGGTTTTTCACCACAACTGCCGGACACATATTGGGCATGGGGCAGCGGGTGAAAATATAGGAAATTAATCTAAATTTTCCATCTGAATTAGAGAGTGAAACTGTGTTGCTGTCCAAATCCAAGAGAGTTATATCTGTAAATATTTCTCCTATTTCCAGGGGTGCATATTCATCATCCCACATATCGTCAGGAATCGGGAGTGCAACCTTTCCTAATAATTGGAATCCAGAGGCAATGGATCTATTCTCACCCATAATTAACCTGAATTGCAGGCTGTCTCCCACCTGATATTTGTTTATATCCAAACTATCAGCCAGTCTAAAAGGCATAGTCATTGCCATCATGAATCCAGGGATTTCATCATGGTGAATAAGAAATTCATTGGAGTCTTTTCGTACTTCGAGGATGGTACCCCGCACAGAGTAGGATTTATTTTCAGAGCAATCCAGTAAAAATAAAATAATAGGAAGTAGGATAATTTTTTTCATGAGTATTAAAAAAAGGTGAGAAATGAAATTCCTCACCTTTCTTTAAATGGTGGAGAAATTATTTCTTTTTGGCTTCTTTAATAAAGGTGAAATTCTGTGTAGTATCACCCTCACCAATTGTTACGGATGCATTGAGAGTTTTCCATTCCTTTGTTTTTTTGTCCTTGAATTTTTCCTGCCAGGCAATCACTTCATATGTTCCTGAAGGGATACTATCAATTCTGAAACTACCTGTATCATCCGTAACTGCAAAGAAGGGATGATCAAAAACAGAAATATAAGCATTCATCCAAGGGTGGACATCACACTTTATTTTGATAAAGTTTTCAGCTTTACTGATTTTAATGGCTTTCTCTTTTACAACCCTGGGCATGGCAAAATTGAATTCGGAGTTTATTTTTGGCAGCCCATGAATATTATGCATGGTGGCATCAGAATTTTTAATGAGTAACTCCTGGCCAACCATCATACCTTGTACATGTGGTGAATACATGCATCCGTTTTGATCAATAACTGCCTGAGATGCCGGGGATTTCCCTTCATATTTCACATTATTCAGATATACAATCACATTTTTTAAATAACCGTCATCACTTAACACAAAACTCTCACGATATACTGGCGTTTTATGTGCTGCTCCGCATACGGGATCAGCATTCATTTTTAAGGTTTTTTTCTTGGGTCCTTTTCCTTCAAAATTTACTCTGCCAGAAAGGGATCCTGCAAACATACTACCCGCAAAAATGCTGGTGATAATTGCAATTATTATTAATTTTCTTAACATCATTTTTTACTCCTGACTATATTTAAGTTGAAAAATATTAGCTTTAAATAGACAGCAAAATTAGGGGGTAATGAAATACTGTTCCAAGAGTTAGTATGAATAAAATTTAGTTAAATTATTTCCAATCCATTTGCCACTTTTTTAGAGGGATGAACCAATACAACTTTACCATCTTCTTCCACTGCTCCTAACACCAAAACCTCTGATTCTAATCCTGCGATATTTTTTGATGGGAAATTGCAAATGGCGATAACCTGTTTTCCTAATAAATTGTTCTCATTATAATAATCAGTAATCTGGGCAGATGTTTTTTTCATTCCAATTCCACTTCCAAAATCTATTTCCAATGCTAATGCAGGTTTGCGAGCCCTTTTATTTTCCTCTACTGCTTTGACGGTTCCCACATGGATTTTTACTTTTCTGAACTCCTCATAAGAAATTTCCATTCAGATAATCCTTTCTTATTTAATTAAAACAATTTTTTGTGTAACTGAATAATTAGAAGCAGAAATATTTATAAAATAAATGCCACTGGGATAATCGTGTGCCCCCCATTTTCTGTTATATTGCCCTAAATTTTGGTATCCTTCAAATATGGTTTCCACATTTCTGCCAGTTAAATCAATAACTGAAATTGTGATTTCAGTATTGTATAAAATTGAGTATGAAATGTGAGCATCAGGATTAAATGGATTAGGATAGATTTGGTTAATTTCAAAATTTCGTGGACCTACATTTTTATTTAATGATAATTCATTTCCAATACAATCATAGACACACTCTCCTTCAACAAAACAGTCATTTGCATCTAAGCTACTATTGGATCCGTAATAACAACTGCTTCCGCCAAATCGCAATAGATGAACAGATGTAGTATCAAAATTACAGGCATCTGCTATATTGCAGCCGGTATAATCATGTTCAACAGAATATCTTATATTTGCATACTGCTCGGTGGAATAGCCGTTTATGGAATTATATTCATGATATCCCACTCCACCACAATACTGAGATACAACAACCGGTTGCAGAAAATTATGTGACATTGGTAAATTTGGATACGATGACAATGGACAATCCGTTGCAAACTCATTTTGATTCATTAAAAAACAGGAATCTGCCAATTCATAAGTTCCCCAAAAATCTCCATGCTCATCCTGATTAGAATAAATAATATCGCCAATTTCCACTGAGTTTTCAGAGCCGCTAATTTGGAGATTATTATTATTAGGATTAAAATCACCACCATATCCATGGAAAATGCAATTTCGATTTCCTTCGAATAATTCTGTATTAAATGCTCCAATACTATATCCGGGTTGACCTGGTGTATCACAGATGAGGTCTCCCCTAATTCCACATTCTTCTCCATTGACATATTCTCTTTTGAAATCATCATTAAACATCCAAATACCCTCTATGTGAAATAGAGAAAAGTAATGCCCCAACTCATGTGGAAAGATTGCAATACTGTTATTATCATCTAAATCAATATTCATACCGGGAAAGCTGGAATGCCTGATTGTGATCCCGGGTGTGTTTGAGTCTAATACCCAGGGATAAGTGGACATTCCTGAAATACTGCTGCATACATTTGCGGTGTCCAAAATACAGTAATTCATATAAATATTCAGAGAATTGGGTATGAAATAATGATGTCTAATTGATTCAACATTTCCTCCAGCTCCCGTTATAATAGAATTATAATCGTCATCTGTATGGGCAATAATAAGAAGAGAATCAGGATTGGGGATAAATTTTATTTTTGCAGGAGCAAATTGCTCATTGAGAATATTCAATGCTTTTAGCCCACGGTTTTGACATGATTCATTAGCAACTTCGTTATAATTGAATTCAGAATTAAAACCGCCAATATAATTACAAAAAGATTTATCCACTTCATCTTCAATTGGGCGATATATATCATGAAAAACAACTGGTATAGAAATAGTATCTTGTGGTGATCTAGAAACCTTAGTGCCCATTTCACTTCTAACATTCTCACGTCTACCTATGATTTGAGAAATATTTTCTGAGGAATAATTATTAAAATACTCATCAGTTAAACATGTCTGCTCATATCTTGATTCTATAGGTTTAGTTAAATTTGTATTGTATGTAGACCCCAATGAAAGCAAGACAGATATGACAAAGTGAATGGTCATATTTTAGAATTTATTTACACCAATAGCACAAATGATGTCCAGCATTTCCAATACAGCTAAAGTTGGACAGGACATCCATATTACCGTCACCATTGAGGTCAATTGGAAATACAGAAACAGATCCTTTTATTTTTTTGGAAATGGTATGGGAAACATAGGAAGCATTTCCTTTATTTTCAAGCCAGGCTATGGTGTTGGATTCAATGGAGGAAAATA
>SCKP01000007.1:0-20307 GCA_004124405.1 Fidelibacterota bacterium
CTACTAAAGATCATACCCTGATCCGCAAAGAAAGTGTGCAATCGGGCAATATTGATTGGTCAACCTCTGCCGGTACCAATACCAATAATTCAGAATGGATAATTTTAGATAAAGATTATTTCACCAATTTAGGTTCGCATACCTGCAGCGCTTGTGGCGAAAGCACAATATGTAATGATAGCAGTGCCTGCAATTTTGGCGATGAAGGGGAATGTATTTACTTTTTAGAATATGAATGTGACTGTGATGGTAATATTTTAGATTGTAATGATTTTTGCGGAGGTAGTGCAGTCATTGATGAATGTGGAGTTTGCAATGGCTTAGGTGCAGTATATGACTGTGGCTGTGAAGGCTTACCAGATGGCACCTGTGATTGCGATGGAAATGAATTGGATGTCTGTGGAGATTGTGGTGGTGATATTATTGATTCTGTAAATTGTAATTTGGAATTAAAAACTGTTCGACCTCAAAACTATAAAATGATCAACGCCTATCCGAATCCATTTAATTCCAACACAACTATTACACTCCATAATATGGGGAATACATTTGTAAAATTAGATATTATTGATTTAAATGGACATATAATTGACAGCATTTATTCTGGTTACCTTTATGAAAAATCCACCCATACATTTCTCTGGGATGCTTCAGAAAATAATAGTGGTATTTATATTGCCAGAATTTCACAAAATAAAAATATAATCACACATAAAATTATCCTTCTGAAATAAGTTGAAATTCCTTCCATTTGTTATCTTATTGGGGTCACTGCTTTTCCCTGCAAGTGCTGATCACCTTCTTTTAATCCGCATTGTCACTCAGCCTGATGCGGCTGAATCTTTTTCAATTTATAATCCTACGGACTCCCCCATTGATCTTACTAATTATTATATTTGTGATGATGAAGATTATTTTACAATGCAAACAGAAGGAGACCTTTCACCATCCCATATTGCCAGCGGTTTTACAGCGCAATTTCCTGATATTAATATTAACTCCGAAGATACCCTGACCATTGTTCTAAATAGCTCCTATGGTGACTTTTATGGCTCCGATTTCATTCCAGACCTTTTATTATATGGAACTGAGACGAACAGCATGCTTGAAACTAAAATTGGCTCCTTTGGCGGTGCAAGTGATAAAATGAATGATAATGCTGAAATGATAATTCTTTTTTATTGGGATGGCAATCCGACTTCTCCAATTCAGGATGTAGATTATTTTATTTGGGGCAGCTCCCAAAATGCATTTGATAAATCCAATCTGTCAGGATATCAAAATGACACCCCCATTGAAGACCAATTATATTTTGAAGAAAGTGCCGATGAATATTATGCTTTTTCCAGAATTGGAATTGAAGAGACCAATGAATTAGAAACGGGTGGTAATGGTATTACTGGTCATGATGAAACCAGTGAAAATTTCAGGGAATCATGGGAAGTTAAAGAAATTTTTCAAATGGGATGTACTGACTCTGATGCTCCCAATTTTGACCCGTTTGCAGAGTTTGATGATGGCAGCTGCCTAATACCCTTTATTGATGTCCTAAATGATTTATATGATTGTAATGCAAGTTCCAATGGATATTGTGATTCTAGTCCTTCTTGCCCTATAGTAAAATTACGAGGTATGATCGTTGACTATTTTGATGTTACTGTTTATGGCGGACCTCATGCAATAACCATTGAAGATGAAGAAGGATATAGAGTAGAAGCTACAATCTGGCCCTCTGAATGGGATATTGCCGGAGATGATACCTCAAATTTTTTAATTACACCTCCTTTTAATAAATATTTAATGGAATTCCAAGGAAGTGTATTCGAGTATGAGGGTGATAAACAAATACTTATTTGCGGCCCTGAGGATTTTACTGTATTAAAATCTTTTGATCAGGAAGGTTTTTTTACTAAAGATGATTCTGCAATTGTTCAAATTTCACCTGCCCCTTTTGTTCTCCTCCCAACATTTGGTGAAACATTAGATTTTAGCTATTCTTTTCCAAATAAATCTCGAGTAATTATTAGAATTTATGATTTATCAGGTCGATTTATCACTTCACTAGTTGATAAATATTATCCTAATGCGGGTAATGTGGTTCGTGAAGAAGATTCTTCTGCTTGGGATGGCAGAGATCAGTTAGGTCAAATTGTTGCTCCAGGCACATACATTATGCACATGGAAGTAATGAATCCAGTAACCGGTGAAACGCAAACTGATGCTGCGCCAGTGGTGGTAGGTGTGAAAAACTAATGTTTAAATTTTATTTCATCCTGCTTTTTACACCCCTGCTTACTCAAACGATTAGCGATTATGCCTATACCCATGCAGAAGTGGCTGCTATGGCAGGGGCTGTTGTGGCTGAAGCCGGTAGTAATTGGAGCATTTTTCATAATCCAGCTGGCATTACAGAAGTTGATGGGACACATCTTTCTGCCGGAAGTGGAAAACTGTACGGATTCAATTGGCTGCCTATAATCAATTTGAGTGGTACTGCTCCTCTTCCCATAATTGGTAAAATTGGATTTGCCTACCAACAGTTGGAAACCAAATATGGTGGAACGACCCTTTCAAAAGAACAGACTTTATCCATTGCACAGGGATTTGAGCTCCAACACGATAAAAATTCCCGCCTCGCCATTGGCTACACCGCTAATTTTGTTCAGTGGGATTTAGGCAGATCAGCTGGTGTGAGTGGTGATGGATCTGATGGTTTAGATTTGGGCAGCATAAATTCTATTACCATTGATTTTGGAGTTTTGGCATCTCTCCGTGAAAAATATCGCTTTGGTGTGTTCCTGAAAAATATCAATTCCGGTGCCTTAGGCAAGGGCATGACCCGCCAAGTCCTGCCACAACGAATTAATGTCGGCATCACTTATATGCCCATGGCGGGTTTGGCAACCAGCATCGTTTCTGAGCACCTATTGGGAAGAGACGATATGCAAATTAAAGCTGCCATCAGGTATAACCTAAATTCAAATATAGAACTCTATACCGGGGCTCAATCAAATCCCAATCGCTTTGGTATGGGAGCTACATTTACCTTTACTAATCAGTCTATAAGTTATGGGCTCCTTACTCACCCTGTGCTACCAATAACCCATCAATTTAACATAGGGATTATCCTGTAATGCGGCAGGTTGCCATAATCCTTTTGATACTCACCATGGGTTATTCTCAGAAAATAAATCTGAATACCGCCACCCTGGAAGAACTGCAATCCCTTTTTCTCACGGATGAGCAAATCGAAAGTATATTGGACTACCGAAGCCGGTCAGGATATATCCACAATATATATGATCTTCTGAATATTTCTGAAATAACCATAAGGGATATTCATACCATTCGCAACGCAGTAACGGTTGACATACCCCAGGCATCTACCTTTGAAAAGGATATGGCTCGGGCATCCTACAAAATGGGAAGGTGGATATCCAATGAAGGCAGTACAGAAGGGTTATCGGAGGTATGGCTAGACCGATTCATTGAACCCCAAAATATAAATAACATGAATTATGATGATCTTATGGCGCTTCCAAATCTCAGTCCGGTAGATGTAACAGCAGTACTCAAACAGAAAAACCGGGGGTATATTAATGGCACATGGGAATTGAAAAATTCACCAGGAATCAGTTATTGGGGATACAAAAATTTGGTGGATTTCATTCGCTTTACGGATAAACCAGTTGATGAATCAGGCTTTCATGTTCGAGTTAACTCCCTGGTTCGGACGGTTCCCATCACTTCTAACCCAGATGATGAGGGAATTATAACTGCTTTCGAAGATACCAGTATGCCGGAACAATTCCATAAAATTTCTATTACCTCAGAATTAAATTTGAAAGCTGGTCTCTCTTATCACCGCTATATGGGTCAGCCAGACAGTATTTATACCTTGAAAGGGTTTGTCCAGGCTGAAAAATACCCCTTGGTTAAAAACATTCAAATTGAGCGAATTGTTTTAGGCAATTTCACCGCTTCATTTGGTCAGGGTGTTATATTTGAAACCAATGATAATTTCAGTCCGCGCCGGACCGGATTTGGTTTTTCCAAACGGGCAGAGGGGATTCATGGTGATCTCACCCGTTCATCTCAATATGTCATGCGCGGCTCTGCAGTACAAATTTCAATGCCTAAATTGAGGGGTGTCATGTTTGCATCCTATCATCCACGGGATGCCATTATTAATGCAGATGGTAGTTTTACTTCCCTTATTGTAATGCAGCCTCGACTCCCATTTGGTGCTTACGGACAATTTGCTATAAATTCTGATGGTGATACTACTTATACAAAGATTTATCATTCGCTAATTGGTTCGGTTAAAGAGATGACTTGGGGAGGGAACCTGAGATTTACTCCAACCATAGGCACAAATTTAGGATTCACCTTTTTTGAAAGCCTATATGACCGTAGTCATATTCCCCAGGTTATCAACTCAATTACCGGCGGAGATGATGATTATTCATGTGATGATTTTTATTTGGTATATATAACAAATTCAGGCGATGCAGAAATAGCTGCAATGGATTCATCTGAGGCTGATTCTCCGATCTGGTCAGACGCAAAATCTTTTTTCAGGGTACGGGGTTTTGACTTTTCAACTGTAATTGCTAATATCGCAATTCAGGGTGAATATGGAGAAATGCTGAAAGATAATAATCTTCTAATTTTCGGCAGAAACCCATCAGCATTGGTACTGAGTGCATATGCCCAGTTTGAAAATTTTAATATTTTGACATTATACCGAAATTATGATTTGAAATTTGACAACCCTTACCAGCGATCATTTTCAAATTATCAACGCTATAAAACCAGTATTTTTGAGGATGAATATTGGCTGGAAGACCCCATTTTCAGCTATCTTTATTCTGCCAACCCTCAACCCCAAGCTGAAGAAGGTTTTTTCATTTCTTCCCGTTACCAATTTCACCGATCTATGGTGGGCTATCTGAACTGGGATACCTGGAATCGCAAGGCAGATAATGCAAAATACTACCGTACTGTAGCAACTGTAGATTGGCGGCCTGCTTTTAATTTCCGCATAAAAGTTCGACAGAAATGGCAGGCAAGGGGGGCATTCGATTTGCAACATCCCAGTCCATTTTATTCTCGGGAAACCCGCATAACCAGCCGACTGCGGATGTCTCGTTATAATCAGTTTGAAATTTTATATTCCAATGGATATACCACTTTTTCTCCTCGACCACGCCTCACAGATAATGCTCTTGGCGGCGATATGATGGTAGGAAATATAGGCTCACCTGATGAAACCATTGGAGTGAGTATTTCTCATAATGCTGATGACAGTTTTTCAATTAAAGGTGGAATGCTTTATATACAGGGATTTTTATGGTATTTTGAGGATACTGATTTCAGGATATTTAGTTCTGAAAACGGAATGGTTCATTCATGGGTCGCTGTTGATTTAAAACCCACTCCTCTATTCAGAGTGATGTTTAAGGTGAGCCATTCTACTGAAGGTGCTTCCACACGGGTTGTGGATGGACAGACACCCCAGGGCAATTGGATTCGAAACCCGAAAGTAACAAGTGAAGCTTTAGACTATCGATTACAACTGAGTTATGCACTTTAACCAATAAATTATCGTGAATAGTAAATCAATTAAACAATTAACCACCCCTCCGCTTCGCTCCTACCCTCCTTTCCAAAGGAAGGTACCGCAGGGAAGGTTGTGGATAAAATATTTTTTTATATTACTCTTTTTTATTACATCCATTACAGGACAATCTTTATTTAATCGCTGGACGGGAACGGATCCATTTGTGGGTTCTGCCCGATCAACTGCAATGGGAAATACCCATCTGTTAAACTCCACAGGCAGTAGTAATGTACGATTTAATCCGGCAAACTTAGGAAATACAAAAACAAATTTGGAATTTGATTTCCAGGTTAACCGGTCATCTGCATTCGAAAGATGGAGTATGCCTGTAAGAGACAGCTTTGGAGAGTTTCTCACTCATGCCGATTATGTGGCAAATGAATTCAGTTATTATGGCATTAGCGGGGGTATAGTATCCTCTTTGAAAATACCTGTTTTGGGAACAGCAGGAGTAGGATTTCATTATGCACCTCTCACCCACTTCACCTATCAGTATTCTGAGGAAGTCCGTGGAAGTTATCGTATTGAAGATGGTGAATATGCCAGTAAGGATCCAATAGTGGGCTATCAAAATCTCAGTACTGATGGTACATTAATGGCAGCTTCAATTGGTGGCGGAGTAAATTTAGATTTCATTGATGATATTGAAATATCTGTGGGGGGTGCTATTAATTTAATACAAACTGCTGATTTAACAGACCGGGTAGAAGTGGATACTCTGTACTCTGATGTTACCAATTTAACTACTCTCCCTGATTGGAACGAAACATCTGAACTACCCGCTACAAACTTTATAACTTTCAGTACATCCTTTACCTTGAATTCAAACATTATAATTGGGGCATCCTGGGAAGGTGAAGCAATATCCAACTCCTCCTCATATTATCTAGAAATTGATTCAACCAGTGGATTATTTCAATATTGGAATGACAGTAGTTTTGTGGTGAGCGGGTTGAATTATATGAAACCAGAAATTAAAACTTTTGCCATATCTTATAATTCTAATGAACAACAAGAAATGTCAATTGATTTTGAGATTAACCAAATTTCTTATAATGGACACCATAACTTTCAGGACTACAAACAATTTAAGTTCGGATTTGAATACCTCACCCAATTGGGCACACCTATTCGTGGAGGTTTGATCTATAGAACCGCATTCATTCCTGCCATGAAGCCGGTATCCATGTTCACCTTTGGATCAGGAAAATCTATTGGAAACCTGGTCATAGATTATGCCGGTACCTATAGTTTCCAATCCTTCAATTACCCTGATTTATTTCCTGTTGAAGGAGATATTCGCTCCGAAAATGATTTGGTTCGGGATTCCCAGCTGCATTTGCAGTTTGCTCTGACTTACAAATTCTGATGAAGCACCTGCTGCTCACCCTCTTTTTAATTGGTTTTGTTTATACAGAGCCCATTAAAATTAATTTAATAACCACCAATGACATTCATGGAATGATTTCCCCTCAGAAAGCCAATTTTATGAATCCCCAGTATCCACCCACTATTTTGGGTGGGGCAGCATTTTCTAAGTATGTGGATGAACTTCGAACTGAAACTGACAATACAGGAGAGGGATTACTCATTTTAGATGGCGGAAATTTTTTTCAGGGTCATCCATTGGGACTTGCTGACGGTGGTTATACCATGATAGAATGGATGAACCGCATCGGCTATGATGCCATGGTTCCCGGGAGTTATGATTTTATTTCTGGTGCTCAGAATCTAAATACCCTTTCCAAGGCGGCTTCTTTCCCTTTTCTCTTTTCAAATCTCATTTGTACCGATTGTCCTTTAACCAGTGAAAACATAAAACCCTACATAATCAGGGAAATATCCGGGGTTAAAATTGGTATTCTGGGTGTGGTTAATTCTCAGCTTACTGAATTAGCCCTGGCAGAAAACCTAATTGGTACTGATGCAGAAAAAGAAGTTTTGAGCATAAGAAAGTGGGTGCCGGAAATGAAAGAAAATGGTGCTGAACTTATTATTCTGCTCAGTAGTTCCGGGGTGCCCTGGAATCGGGAAGAGGAGTACGAGAAATTCCGTACTGAGGTAATAAATGGACAGATAGATGAAAATGCATCATTAAATGCCCTTCAATTGGCCTATTATCTGGAAGATGTAGATTTTGTTGTGGCTGGCGGAAATTCAAAAGGATATTGGCTCCCCTGGTACGATCCCCACAGCCATACCTACGTCATGCAGGGTTATGGTGGCGGTACAGAATTTTCACATATTAAGCTTCTTGTGAATGAGGACTCTCACTTGTTTATGGGCTATGAAACCGTCATTGACGGTAAAGCCAGCCAAACCCTTTTGGCAGATGATTTTCAATCTAACCGTGAAGATGCAAAATGGATAGAAAATAAAATTGAAGAATCTCACACATCCTATTATTCGGGGATAAATTTTCAACCTCTCCAAAAATTATCTTCCCAATCCTTAAACCGGGATGACTGGGATTTCCCCAATTTAAATAAAGATGAGTCCATTGAAATTATTACCTGGAATGTTGAATTCTTCCCTCACGCCAATGATTCTACCATTCTGGCTTTGGCAGAAGCAGTATTGGATTTAAATGCAGATATAATTGCTTTTCAGGAACTCCGCCGAACTGGATGGTTCAGCAAATTAATGGCGTACCTTCCCGAATATGATTTTATCGTTTCACAGCAGGCTTCCTTTATGGATTTGGCAATTATTTATAAAAATAATATCTTTGAATTGGTGCGACAGATTGAACCTTTTGCTGAAAATGACTATAATTTTGCCGGACGCCCACCTCTCCAGGCAGACTTTATAGTTTCCATGAATGGTCAGGACATCCCACTATCGGTTGTGAATCTCCACATGAAATGCTGTGATTCAGGATTATCCCGCCGGCAGAAAGCTGCCCAAATGCTGTATGAATATCTGGATGAATCCTATGCTGAGCAATCCAATATTATTGTTTTAGGCGACTGGAACGACGATACAAAGGATGAACCCGGGCAGCATTGTTTTGATCCCTTTTTCCAGGATGACCGTTTTTATTTTACAACCCGTGAAATTGCATTTGATATTAGTCAAGCCTCCTACCCAAACGAGCCCTATGTCAGTTTTCTGGATCATATCATGGTCTCTGAGCAGCTGCTTCCAAGAGGAACTGACTATGATGTAAAGACAATTCTCATGGGCGATTATATGGGTGGATATGACATTTATGAAGCCTATATTTCCGATCACCTCCCAGTATTATTATCGTTTTCTATTCAGATTGAGAATGGGCAGTAGTCCATCAACCTTTCCAGATTGATGAATAAACAAGCAGGTTGTTTGTTTTACATTGTTACAAATTAATACGGAATAGATCACAAAATTGTCCTCCTATCCTCTGTAAATTTCTTTCAAATGTACAATATTAATAAAATAATGAAAAGATTATTAAATTGTGTGATGGTTATTGGCATTTCTATTCCTGCATGGGGATTTATGCAGGAGTGTCCACCAGCAGATACGATTGCAGTAAACCCTGCTCAAAATAATTGGAATATCCCCACCGAAAATCAGTGGGATGAAATTGAGGTAATGACCTGGAATATTAAAGTTTTTCCCCTCAACAACAATACCATTAATTATGTGAATGAAATTATTTCCGATATTTTACCGGATGTTATTGCCTTCCAGGAAATAAATAATTCCACTGCATTTAATACCCTTGCCAATAGTTTGCCTGCCTACGAATTTATTAATTCTGGTAGTGGACTGGCATTAGCCGCAAGGTCTGATGTGCTTGAAATTGATAGTTATACTACTCTATTCCCCGGAGCCGGGTATGAATTTGCCTGGAGGTATCCCCTGAAAGTAGATCTAAGTTGGGTCTGCGGATTAAACTCTGCTGCTATACAGATTATTAATGTGCATTTAAAATCTGGCGGAGATACTGAAGATTTTAATCGCCGTTTTGCTTCTTGTGAATATTTGTCGGAATATGTGAATGATCATCCAAATGATAATATTATAATTTTGGGGGATTATAATGATGAGATTACAGACTCACAGAATAATAATTCACTTTGGCCCCTTGTTTCAGATGATGCCATTGAATTCGCCACAGACCCCATTGCCGACATTGATTATTATGCAAGTTATCCCAGTTGGCCCAGTTTTATTGATCATATAGCCGTGTCAACTCCCCTTTTTGACGAATTAACTATTGGCAATATCAAAACCATTAGGGTAGATGATTATACAGGATATTCCTTTTATCATAATAATATTTCAGACCATCGTCCGGTAATATGGTCTTTTTCTGTTGAACCAGTGGAATTAGCCTATGGGTTGGTTATCAATGAGATTATGCAGAATCCTGCTGCTGTTTCAGATGCTGCTGGAGAATGGATTGAAATCACCAATATTTCTAATGAGACAATTAATTTACATAACTTAATACTGCGGGATGATGGTGGAGAAGAACATGTCATTTCGGAAAATGTGGAAGTATCCCCTGGCAGTTATATTGTGCTGGGAACTGAATATGACCCTGCCCTTAATGGCGGTGTAAATGTGGATTATGAATATAGTGGATTTACCCTATCAAATCTCTGGGATGAAGTCATTTTAGAACATCCATCGGGAGTTATTTTGGATGAAGTCCATTATGATAACGGCGAAACTTTTCCAGATGAAGGAGGGAAATCCATGATGCTTACAGATCCCAATTTTGACAATAGCATAGGAGAAAATTGGATATCCTCCACGTCAATTTTTGGCTCTGGTGATTTTGGAACACCGGGAGAACCCAACACGAGTGATGAATGCCAACCTTTAGGTGATATGAACAACGATGGTAGCTATAATGTATTGGATGTTGTTATTTTAGTTAACTGCGTTTTGGCAGATACCTGTGTAGAAACCGACTGCTCTGGTGATTTAAATGGTGATGGTGCCTATAATGTACTGGATATCGTTATGCTGGTGAATTGTATTTTGGCTCTAAGCTGCGGTGGGTAAAATTGTGAAGGGTAAAACAAAGTGACAAAATAGCAAAGTCTCTAAGTTCCTAATTACAAGCCTTCTCCCTAATTTCTAATCCTCGAACATCTATTACCAGTATCTAATTCTCCATTATTCCAAAATTCCACTTTATTTTGCCTAATAGCCTAAGTTTTCTACAATGCTGCAACTGATAGCTTGCGGCCAATGGCAATTCCAAAGGTTATCAATCCAAACTTTCCTAGTAGGGTAACGCCCAACTAAATACCACATATTGTAGTTTTTATTTTTAAGTTTTAAAACGAAGCAAAGCAAAAATGGCTGCTTTCCCTTTTAGCACTAGTGATTGATTAATTATTACACACAATATATTGGGGGTATAAATCTCAATAACGTCATTTTAATAAAATATATATCACATATAACATACTATATTACAATAACTTATAATTTTATTTAACCCTATTACTTAAAGTAACACATTAATTCCTTGCATTTTATTTTTCAATTTTCGTAAAATTGAAAAGCAATAAAATATGCATGGGTTCATGTACAAGAATAAAACTCTTAATTTGAGGTTTAATATGAAAAAGCTTATACGAGTAATAGGAATGATTTTCACCGTAGTAAAGGTATCTGCCGGCACTTTTCCAATGGACCAAGACCCTTACTTATCTGATAATATTGTATCATCTGTTAAAGATATATCCATCAGTAAACTATTAGACTTCAGGAAAATCTCTGCAGCAATAAACGATGAGTTTGACAAAGCTCGCTTCCATTATATCATTGCCTATGAAATAGATAGCCGGCTTAATGATCTGGATGGAAAATTCAACAACCATGAAAAGAAATACCGTAAAGTAATAGGTCGGTACGAGGATGTGCTTGACCTAACATCATACAAATATTCAGATGATCGTCCACGCTTTGATTATACCTATCAAGCGGCTGAAATTACAGATGAAACCATTTATAATGATATTCACCGCATTCAAGCCGACTTGGCACGTACTCAATTTATTCAGGTGTATAAATATTATCGTAAACGCCTGGATAATTATAAAAATTATCTCACAACTCTCAGGGAACTTTATAAATGCAAAACGATTGAGAATAAAGATAATAAAGTGGAATTTTACTCCAATTTCCCTGAGATGTATCAGGGCATAAAACTTTTCCACGATGCCATGGATGATGCCGGCAAGATGCAGGTCCACCGAGATGTTTTGGGAAAAGTTCTGTATATAGATTGGAGTGAGGAAGGTGAGGTTGATAATTCCCGTCGACGTGATTTTGAATATTTTAACGATGGAACTGTTTCAAGGCTAACGGATACAATTGAAAATGAAGTTGTATTTGAAACTTTATTTGGAGAAAATGATATGGCGGAGAATTTTATCAATTATATTTTCTCAAAAGGTTTCATTCCCAGGGATTACAGCTATTTTACCGAAGTTTATTATACTGACGGAAAACAAACAGCATTTAAATTCAGCACCATGAATGATCATGTAATCGGAACAATTTACAGGGAATATGATGAAAAGGATCACCTCATAAAAGAAGCATGGTGTAAGGGAGAAACTAGTAAAATACTAAGGGAATTTTCCAGTATATTTGACCCGTCAACCGGTGGCTATAAATTGATCGAAAGAGACCGCAACGGCGATATTGTTCATCAGGAAATCGTATTAAGCAGCAATGATTAAATTAACATATTCAACATGAGAAAATTAATTTTGAGGACTTTTATAGTACTCCTCATTTTTTTATGCAATATTGGTTGGACTCAAATTGAGCAGCCCTATCCTCCCCTTAATTTAGTTAGCATTCCCACTGCAGGCACCCTTCCCCGGGGGTCGTTTACTCTAGAATCTCTTCTCATCACTGATGGCGGCATGGTACCCCGTTTATCCGTTGGATTCACCGACAATTTCAGTTTTGGTGTGTCATTCGGAGTGCAGAATTTAATCGGTGGAAATAAACCTTCCATAAATAAAACCACGCCGGAAGTGCAAATTAAATACAGAGTTTTTGATGAGTCTGAAAAAATGCCTGCATTGGTGTATGGACTGGATACCCAGGGCAGAGGTTTATATCATGCTGTAGACTCAATATTTACTCATGGCATTTTTGACAGCACGGTTACATTGAACCGCTATGACCAAAAAGCTTGGGGTATGTATATGGTTATGAGTAAAAACTGGAATTTTCTGGGGAATTTGGGACTTCATGCCGGTATCAGTAAAAGTTTATCAGAGAATGATGACGGGGATAAGGACATCAATGTATTTATTGGAATTGATAAAGAACTGAATCGGTCATTCTCTTTGCTGATTGAATTTGATGCTGCCCTGAATGATAATTTAACGGACGGCGATTATGCTCTTAATGATATCACCTTTGGAAAGGGGAAGGGATATTTGAATGCAGGCATTCGCTGGGCAATAAGTCCCAACCTGATGCTGGAAATCAATTTTAATGATATTAACCAAAATACTGAGGCAGAATATACCAACCGGGAAATTAAGGTAATGTATTCTGAATCGTTTTAATATAGGAGGATGCAAATGTTAATTAGATTTCTATTAATAATTTTTTGTTTGTCAATGATGATCGCTTCCGCCAATGCAGGTATGAATGAAGGGATAGAATATTATGAAAAAAGGCAAGAGGGCTCTAAGGGTACTTTAGCATCCAATGAAAATATAGATAAAGCCATTGAACATTTCTCTGCTGCACTACTTTCACCCAATTCTGAAAAAGATGCTGCTTTATATTTATTGAAATCATATTATTACAAAGCTGAATTTGCTGTTCAGAATAGGAATGAAAAGAAAAAGGTTTTTAATGAGGGCAAAGCCCTGGGTGAAAAGTATATTGAAAAATATCCAACTTCAGCTGAATTTAGATATTGGTATCTCGTCAATCTGGGAAGCTGGGCACAAGTATATGGCATTTTAACTGCTGCCCGAGAGGGAGTATCTGATTTGATGAGAACCCACTCCGAAATAATTATTGAATTGGACCCTGAATATCAAAATGGTGGCGGATATTTTATGCTGGGAGCCGTTCATTTTAAATCGCCCTATATTCCCTTTTTACTTTCCTGGCCGGATAATGATGATGCCATCAAATATTTACAATTATCCGTTGATACAGGCAATGCAGAAATGAACCAGAAAAATTACCTGGCACGGGCATTGAGTAAAGACGGACAGGATAAAAAGGCTCGGGCATTGCTTGAGGAAGTTCTTAAAACTAAACCCAGCACAGCCACTCTGGTTGAGGATTTAGATGATATTAAAGAAGCCCGCCAATTATTAGAAGATTTATAATCTGATTTTTGTCCACCATTGAACTAAGCCAGTTCATCCGTACATCTGCCTCCAAGCTGGGGTTCTCAAAACTTGGAATTGCCCCGGCAACAGCTCAACAACAATCCACAAACAAACTGAAATCATGGCTCCAAATGGGATACCATTCCACTATGTATTGGATGGAAAAACGAGCCGAAGAACGGGGAAATATCGGCAAGTATTACCCGGAAGCCAAGTCCGTAATTTCTCTGGGGCTCAACTATTTTACAGGAAATCCATCAACTGAGTCAGATGTTGGTAAAATATCCAACTATGCCTGGGGAGACGATTACCATGCTTTAATTAAATCCCGCCTCTATCAATTATTAGGGAAAATCAAAACAAAATTCCCCCATATAAACGGAATCGCCTGTGTGGACACCTCCCCCATCATGGAAAAAGATTGGGCACAGAGAGCAGGTATAGGATGGATAGGTAAACATACCAACCTCATCACCCGGGATTATGGCTCATGGATTTTTTTAGGTGAATTGCTTTTGGATGTGAAACTGGAATATGATACTCCCTTTGAAGATGACCTCTGCGGAACCTGTACTGCCTGCCTGGATGCCTGCCCTACCAATGCATTTCCTGAGCCCTATGTGCTGGATGCTTCTAAATGTATTTCTTACCTCACCATTGAACATCGTGGCGATCTTCCGACTGAATTGGAAGATAAACTATCAGGGTGGATTTACGGCTGCGATATTTGCCAGGAGGTCTGTCCATGGAATATAACTTTTTCACATCTCAGCAATGAAAATTCATTTCAACCCAGAGAAAACCTGAAGGAACGTCCCATCAGGCAGTGGGAAGAATTAACGGAAGAAGAGTATAGAAGGCTTTTTAAGAAAAGTACTGTTAAACGCACAAAATACGCAGGGTTAAAACGGAATATTGAATCTGCTAGAAAATCGCTTTGTGAATCACTCTGAAATTAGTAAGTTCTGTCAATCGTTTTTCACCTAAATTGGAGAATAATATCATGGCAAAAATAGGTGTTTGTTTATCTGGCTGCGGCGTAAATGACGGCTCTGAGATTCACGAATCCGTCATTACTGCCCTCACATTAGACCGAGCCGGAGCAGAAATTATCTACACTGCCCCTGATGTGGTGCAGACAAAAGTTGTCAACCATCTCACCGGTGATGAAATGAATGAAATCCGGAATGTATTGGTAGAAAGCGCCCGAATTGCACGGGGAGAAATTACTGATCTTGCCCAACTGACATCAGATGATATGGATGCATTATTATTCCCGGGAGGCTTTGGCGCAGCCCTGAATTTATGCGATTTTGCATTAAAAGGTGCAGATTGCTATATTCACCCGGAGGTGAAGCGGATCATCCAGGAAATGCTGGCAGCCCAGAAGCCCCTGGGATTTATATGTATTGCACCTGCCCTTTTTGCCCGTGCTGTAAAGAATGCTGATATGACTGCCAAGATAACAATCGGTAATGACCGGGCCACAGCAGATCAGATTGAAAAATTGGGAAGTCAACATGAAATATGCAGCGTTGATGATTGTATTGTGGATGAAGAAAACAAAATCGTTTCCACTCCTGCCTATATGCTTGCCGGGAATATTTCCGAGGCCGCCTCTGGTATTGAGAAACTTGTCCATCAAATAATGAAATGGGTGTAAAATGATCTATTCTGATCAAATCCTTGAAAAATTCAGCGGCAGTTCTCCCCTTTTCCCCTTACCGGATTTTGTATTATTCCCTCTCACGGGATATACCTTTAGAATCTTTGAAGAGAGGTATATAGAAATGGTTGAGGATGTCCTTCAAAACGAAAAGCTCATCTGTGTAACTCAAATTGATCCCCAAGGCATTTCCACCAGTTTAGATGAGCCGAAAATTCATCCAATAGGTACCTTAGCTTACATATTTAATGAAAAAAAACTGGACAATGGTGAATTTGTAATTAGGACTTTTGCCTTGAAAAAGGTTCAAATAAATGAAGCTGAAAAAACTCATTTATACCGAATTGGAGCTCTTACTATTCTGGAAGATAACACCATCGTAAATCAGGAGAAAAAACAACGAAAAGAATTATTTCATAAGTTTTCTGCTCTCGTAGATCGGTCCGCTGATGAATTAGATATTTCAGTATTTCAAAACCCACTCCTCAGTATTGAAATGCTGGTAAATATGATATGTCAATCACTGCCCATTCCATGGGAGGAACAGCAAAAATTATTGGAACTACCGGATGTTGCTTTACGGTTGGATGTTGTCTGTCAGTTTATGGAAAGTGAATTGAATGCAGAACGTAATATTGAAAAGTTTAACCAGATCATCCCAATTGATCTAAACTGGAATTAGCAATAATATTCATTTTAGTAATCAGATGGCAAACAGAGAGAATCTTGATATCCATATTCAGGTAAAATAATATTGTCATGCCATTTACAGACATCATGAGTGATATCGCTATCTTCACAAATAGATTGGCTTGACTTATTGTATTTTTGACAATCTATAATCCTGAAAAATATTTTTTCTGAGGATAATGACCCAAATGCTCCCATTACAGTATCTCCGTTTTGATCACGGAGATTTGTTCTTTCGGGATCATCCAGATGAAGCTGGTAATAATAATAATAATTTCTATAACTCTCAGAAAAAGTAAAAATATCATAATAATATGTATCAACATCTAAAGAATCATCTCCTAAATCAATAAAGTATTCCGTACTATCCCAAGTATTATTATAATTTTTATCGGCAAATAATTCCCCCTCATCCCACTTTCCATTGCCAACCCCATCATAATAATCAGATATAATCTTCCATCTCATAACACAAACAGCATTAACTATATGGAACATTTCTGTACCTACTGCTGGATGTCCATGTCCATCTAAATATTTAAACTCATCATTTTGTTTATCATACATATATTGAATGGTCTGAAAAGTTACATTCGGTGATATGCTTGCATAATTGATAAAATTAGTAGAATATCTCCCAAAATATAATGAGTCATATTTAGTCCCATTTAATAATGAACTTGTATTTTTTAAACATGAGTGGTCTGAACATTCAATGATACTTAGAGAATCCTGAACATTAAAAAAGACAACCGGTTTTGATAATAAGATAGGTTCTTTAGATTCTATGATACCAAAACCTGATCCAGAACAATCACAATTAAGTTCATATTGTGCATCATAATCACTCCAGAAACCATCATGACAATACTTATCAGGTCTATAGCCGCCATAGGTTACAGATTCTAAATTATCAAAAATTGGGCTATAATTATCACCTGTATACATATAATTTAAAAATTGTCCTGCATTTTCTTCAAAATGGAAATTACAGGTATCCATTTGATTATCTGATATTTTATTTATTGAAACGTCACAAAGAGAATAATGTATACCAGGCAATATCTCTGCATAATTATCAACGTTTGGCTCACCACAATCGGGAGAACCATTATTTTCTGTACCATCATCATCTGGAGCAATATCTTCAGAGCCTTCATATTTCCCATCACCATTTTCATCTATTGACATTTCACCATCTGATCCAATATCATGTAAAAATGGATTCCAGTTCCCGCAATCTGCTATTGTATCTATACCTTCTTGCCCATGCCATATGCCTTCAATAGTGTTGCATGAATCGAGTGAAATCTCGCCAAAATCATTATCGCGACAATCATATAATCCCGAATCGGTAATTAAAAATGACTTATCAATTCTGACAATAGCAGTTGAATCTCCTGGTAAAATTAATGCTTCAATTCTAAGTTCAGGTTTATAACTTTCAAAGTCACTGGAAAATTCTGTAATATCTAAATCTTTTTTGCAAGCCAAAATAAATATGAATAATATAAAATATCTCCGTCTCATTATATTTTAAACTCCCAGCCAAATGTAAATATAAAGGGGAACATACTATACGCTTGCACCTTTGATGGTGATGCATTATGGTTCCAAAGATATAGAAGAACATTGTAATGATTAGTTAAATTGATAATTTGGAATTTCCATTCACTATCTAAACCAAATAGATTAGATTTTATAGATAAACTTATATCTGTTCTAAAATAAACATGGTATCTTGATCCATTTCTAGTCCCATAAATATTACCAAAATTCGCATATGGATTTTCTAAACTACCAAATGACTCTATTCCAGTTTGATGGACTTTCCCAATAACAGGAGTATATGTCTGTCCAGAACTAAATACAGTAGTAAAACCCAATGAATATTTTTTATTAATTTGATAACCAAGCAATGCATTAAATGAATGGGGCATATCATATTTTGCAGGATAAATTTCTTTTTCATCCCATATAATGCCATCAGAATTAAGATCAACTGTTCTTCTAATATTTGAATAGGAATAACTCAACCATCCATTTAATTTCTTTCGATTCATTCTGTATAAAAACTCTATGCCATATGCTTCTGCTATTCCAGAAAGAGCAAAAGTATTTTGTATATTGGTGTAGTCAGGCTTGGGGTTTAAATCATAAATATTAGAATAAGATTTATAATATGTTTCTAAAGAAATTGTATTCCCAGCACTGATCCAATATTCAGCCCCAATAATAAAATGATCTGCCTCCTGTGGCTTTTTATCTTCTGGAATAGGCTGCCAAAAATCAACAATTCTTAATAATTCCTCTTCTTGATTGATTGTATATAAAAATTGTGAATATCTACCATAGCTTGCTTTTAAGGCAAGATCCGAAATTGGATTATATTTTATACCCATTCTAGGATTTAGAATAAGATCATCATATCGATTAAACTTTGAGAGCCTGAAGCCGATATTACAATAAATTATTGGAATAGGATTCAAAGTAACATTCACAAAGGTACTTATGATTTGGGGTTTTGAGTTTATATTTGTGACTTCTTGTTCAGCAAATATTTCCCTATAATCCAATTTCAGTGTTTTTATTTGCCACCCACCCTCAAAAGATACATGATTACTCAATATATACTTTATACTCTGATTTAGATCAATATCTTCAACAAGATTATCTAAAAAGAAGCTGAGATCACTAGATTCCTCATTTAATGCTATAACATCACTAGTATCTGAACTAACAGAGCCAGGATTAAAATTCATTTCAAATTCTACATTAAAATTATATTTTGTATTTGACAATCTTGTCATTATAAAGTAATTACTATTTGGAATATACCTCCAACTGATATTCTTTGTGCTATTACCCCAGTCCCATGCAAAATCAATTTCAGGAAAATCTTCTCCCCCAATAGACATAAACAAATCATCCTTACCTGAGAATTGACTATAAATTAACTGATTATTTTGATTAAGTGCTGTTTTGAGCTTGATGTGTGTATCCCAAAAGTAATAACTAGCGGGTTCTGGTTCATTTTTATATTTATAATATAATTTAGTAAACTGATCAAAATAGGTTCGTCTTCCGGAAATCATCCAAGAGCCATTATATAATGCTCCCTCTGCAAGGAATTTTGCTGATAGAAGACTAATATTACCTGAGCCCTTACTAAAATCCCAGTACTTTTTGATTGGATTGTTTTCAGATAAACGACCGTTCTTCGAATCACCTTCCCTTGCTGTTATATTCAAAACAGATGATAGTCGACCTCCATAGTTTGCAGGAAATCCTCCAGCTAAAAATTCAGAGTCAGAGATCATATCTGCATTAAATGTAGAAAATACACCCCCAATATGATAGGGATTATAAATTTCCGTTCCATCAAGGAGAATAAGATTCTCATCTGGACTTCCACCACGAACAATTAAAGCCGCATTAAAATCATTACTTGAACTAACACTGGGCAATAATTGCAATGTTCTAAATAAATCCGCTTCAACAAAAGCAGGTGCCCGTTTTATATCTCTATTTGTTATATTGACACGGCTAATATCAACTTTTCTTTCAAAGCGCATTCTTTCAGCTGAAACTTTAACCTCATCTCCTTCAATCAATTGAGGCGTTAGTTCAATATTCAACCTTATATTATTATTTTCTACTAAAATAACATTATCAGATATTGCATATCCAATCATCATTACTTTTAGAGTATAAGATCCTGGCTCAATTGCAGGAATGATATAATATCCATTAATATCTGATGCACTACCAATCTCTGTATCAGCAATGACAATATTAGCATACGGAAGAGGTTCCCCTGTTTTTTTATCCTGTATTGTGCCTGAAATGGATGCAGAAAAAACATACCCAAAAAGATATGATATAGAAAGAATTAAATATTTCATAGATAATTGTAAGAAAAAAGCTCCCTTAATTTTAGAGAGCTTTCATTAATAATCAAAAAATAGAAATAAACTGTTATACCTGAGGAATAATGCTTA
>SCKP01000007.1:20317-50554 GCA_004124405.1 Fidelibacterota bacterium
TCAATGAAAAAACACCGATTTCCCTCTGGGAGTCGGTGTTTTAATTTATATAAAATGTTTTATTTTAATCACTGTATTATATATAATTTTTATTTGTTCAAACCTATATTTTTAAAATAAATTTAAGAGAACTCGGCCGAGCCACAACCCAATAAAAAAGCCACCGATAAAAATGGAGGCTTTAATTAATTAGTAATTATAAGGGAGGACCATCAAGCTTGAGGAATAATGCTTACCTGTTTTTTATCCCGGCCTTTTCGTTGGAACTTTACTGTCCCGCTTATCATGGCAAAAAGCGTATCATCTCCCCCTTTACCCACGTTATCTCCAGGGTGAATTTTAGTTCCACGCTGGCGAACTAAAATGCAGCCGGAATTAACAAATTGACCATCGGCTCGTTTGGCGCCCAGTCGCTTGGAGTGACTATCTCTTCCGTTTTTTGAACTTCCTACACCCTTTTTATGTGCCATTTTTTATTCCTCTTTTTCTTTTAGTTTTGCCGGTGCTGCTTTTTTTGCAGTAGGTTTTTTTGGAGCAGTTTTCTTTTCAGTTGCTGCCTTTTTTGCGGTTGTTTTTTCCCCAACGTCTTTCTTGTGAGCAGCTTCCTTTTTGGCAGGGAGTTTTGATTCTGCAGGCATTGCTGTTTCTTTTGCTGCAGCTTTTTTAGCCTTACCCACTTTTCCAACCTTTAATATACTGTATTCCTGCCGATGGGTATTTTTTTTCTGATAGCCTTTACGACGCTTAAATTTGAATACAACTACCTTTCTTTCCCGTCCATGAGAAAGTATTTCTCCATCTATTTTAGCGCCAGGTACAGTGGGTGTTCCAACGGTCTTATTCTTTCCATCATCCATATACAGAATTTTGTCAATAATAACCTTACTGCCAACTTTTCCATCTATATATGGTACCTTGATAGAACCACCTTCTTCTACCCTAAACTGTTTACCTGCAAATTCTATTAATGCATACATACTTTATTTATCCTATTTTTTAGCCCAGAAATTTATTTAGTATTTGGTAGAACCCGCAAGCTAAACTTCTTCCGTAACATCTTCTCTTCTTTTTTTCGAATATACTCTAAATTCGTGTGGAGGCAAATGAGTATCCTTTTGAATTTCAATTAACATCCAATTCTCCCACATAAAACCGGATATTACTTTTGATTTAGTCTCATTGATATAATCCACCATTTCAGGATTTAACGTAATTCTCAATCGTCTATCTTTCGCTTTTATCCTAAATCGTTTTAACCAGTTTTCAAGCCTAGTGAGGGTCGATTCTGGTGACTCGATTCTTCCTAAACCATTACAAGTTGGGCATTCAACGCTCACAGTATGTAATAGATTTAACCCAATTCTCTGCCGGGTCATTTCCAGAAGTCCAAAATTGGAAAATTCCGTGAGAGATACTTTTGCCCGGTCATTCAACAGGGTTGAGCGAAGTTCATTATACACCTTTTTTCGGTTTGCATTATCCTGTAAATCAATAAAATCGATGACAATTAACCCACCAATATCTCTTAACCGTAATTGTCGAGCTATTTCCCGAGCGGATTCTAAATTAATTTTTAACGAATTTGATTCATGGTCTTTTTTTCCAATAAATCTTCCACTGTTCACATCAATCACTACCATTGCTTCGGTATGTTCAATTACCAGATGCGCCCCAGATTTCATCCAGACTTTCCGTTTCAGTGATTTTTCAATTTGTTCTTCAATTTTATTTTTATTAAAAATGGTTCCCTTACCCTTCATCAATTCTAAATTCTTCAGTTGATCAGGGCTTACATCTTTTAAATATGTTGAAAATCGTTTATACAAGGGTTTATCATCAACCATTAATCGTTTAACCTGAGGGGTGAACAAATCCCGAATCACCTGATCTGAAGTAGTAAAATCACGGAATACAGTTGCAGGGGCTTTTTTATTCTTTATTTTTTGATCTAATTCTTTCCACTTATCCCACACTCGGTTAAAATCAGATTCAAGGAGAGCATCATCTTTCCCCTGTGCGATGGTTCGAACAATCAAACCAAAATTGTCTGGTTTAAAATCTTTCACCGTTCGCCGGAGTCTGCGTTTCTCATACTTATCGGAAATCTTTCTGGAAATACCAATATAATTTCCGTTAGGCACTAACACCATTAAACTTCCTGGTATTGAAACTTCTGTAGTTACACGAGGTCCTTTACCGCTGAATGGCTCCTTAATTACCTGAACCAAAATATCATCACCAATGGAAAGATCTTTTTCAGGGTTAAAGTTTCGTTTTGTAGTATTCTTATTCTTTGATGGAGTTTCATCGTCATCATCATCGAAAGAGAGATTGTTCAGATTTTCCGGAGATCCAATTTCAGAGAAAGGTAAAAATGCATTGGATTCATATCCAATATCTATAAATGCTGCCTGCATTCCCGGTATTACATTTTGCACCTTCCCCTTATAAATATTTCCCACCATCCGCTCATAATCTGCTCGTTCAATATGGAGTTCAACCAATTTTCGGTTTTCGGTAACCGCTATACGAGTGCCGCCGGCTGAAACATTGATAAACATTTCCTTATCAGTTTTCATCGTCTAATTCCTAATTATATGTTTAACTAAAACAGACGGATTGCACCAATGTGCAGAGATTTTTTATGCTGTGATTGCGGGGATGGCTTGGGGACTTACAATTTTACTAAATTTAAAAATAATACTGATAATCAGGAAAAATATAAGGGTTCCTGAATTAATCTCTTTTGAAATAACTAAAAAACAAGGTATAACAATATAAAAAACCAATCCCAACATAATCGAATTTACATAAAAACACCCAATCACGATCTGTTGATAGGCTATAAGTTTACTCCTGTCCCTACGAGGAAACCTATATAATTCATAGTTATTTTCAACCTCTATTTAAAATCTTTTGTTAACATTCATTTTTCTTAATGCAGGATTAAATCCGATAATCACGGTTGATGCAGCTCCTATTCCAATCAGTAAGAAAAGTAAATCTGCACCGATGAATTCCAGAATAAAACCGGTGAGCCCAACTGAAATAGCAGTAGTCCCCATTACCGCCATATAATTCATAGAAAAAATTCTGCCACGGAATTTATCCGGCACAACGGATTGTATTATAGTTGTGCGTGATACCGTTATGAGGGGAATTCCAATTCCATGAATGAGCAGCACTATTATTGCAGCAAATGGTAAATTGACAAAATATAAAAAAGTATAGGTGATACCATCCATGACAATGCCAAATAAGAGAATAGAAATGGGGTTAATTTTTTTCACCGCTTTCCAAAACACGAACGACCCCAATATCATACCAGCTGCCATTGCTACTTCTAACTTAGCAAGGACCCCAAAGTCGGCTGTGAGCACCTCCCTGACAAAAACCGGCAATCCAATTATGGCTGGTCCCATAATAAAAATGTTATTTACAAAAGTGAGCAATAGAAGCAGGCGAAGTCCTTTATGAGCATTCACATATTTTAAACCTTCCACTATTCCCTGCCAACTTGGAGGATGCTTCTCATCACGTACTTTTCTGGTAGGCACTGTGATCAGACTAATTAATAAAATTGAGAAAAGAAAGCTGATGGCATCGGCGGTGAACAAATGTGTGAGGCCAAACAGAGAAATTCCAATGCCCGCAAATAAGGGGCCCAGTAAATGGGACATCTGTCCTGAAACAGAAATTGCTGAATTTGCTGCCGGCAGTTGCTCAGAAGTTGTAATATGAGGGATGAGACTATCCCGTGCCGGGTAAAAAAATGTAGAAAATGTGGATAATGAAAAAGTGATGGCTCCAATTAAAAAAGGCGAAATAAATCCATAAACAAGGGCAATGGGAATTACCGCTACCAGAAGTGCACGAAGGATATCTGAAACAATCATTATCAATTTTCGATTATATCTATCAACCACAACACCGGCAGTGAGACCAAATATTACAGCAGGCAAATAGGCGCTCATAGAAACCAGGGCTGTTAAACTTTTGGACCCAGTAATATCCAGCATGAGCCAGGGCAAGGCAATCATAAATACTGCATCACCTGCATGGGAAACTAAATGCCCAAACCACATAAAGGCGAAATTTCTATTTTTTATTATTGAAGCTGACATGAAGGGGAAAATTAAATTAAAAATACATGGCAATTGTGCACATTATTATTTGCTCGTATTTTTTAATAATATGTAAATTTAGCCCTATTTCAATAACTATTATTTCATTATTAAAGTAAGGAAGATTTATTCATGACATATATTATTACCGATCCATGTGTAGGAACTTGTGATACCGCCTGTGTTGAGGTTTGTCCCGTAGATTGCATTCATGGTCCTGAGGACAAAGAAGGCGCAGGAGCAGAAGCAAAAGAACCGGGATTCGATCCCACGGATAAAATGCTCTATATTGATCCGGAAGAATGTATTGACTGCGGCGCCTGCGAACCAGAGTGCCCCGTTGAAGCAATTTTTGAAGAAGATTCCGTTCCCGAAGAATGGAAATCTTTCATTAAAATTAATTACGATTGGTTCGATAGAGATTACGACGGATAACTACAACTTTTAATCAAAAATAAAACAAACACCTGTTTAACATTTAAACAGCCGTTTGTCCATCTATATAATGGAAAAAACAACTCAAATGACACAGGAAGAAATTCAGAATATACTGAAAGAAATAAAATACCCGGGTTTTAACCGTGATATTGTATCTTTTGGAATGGTGAAAAATATTTCACTGAGTGATAATACCATTGATATTTCACTTCAGATTAATTCTGAAAACGAAGACTTGCTGAATCAGCTTACATCTGAAATTAAAACCAAGTTCTTAAGTCTGAGTGAAAGCAATGTAAATATCCACATTCAAAAACCGCAAAATCAACCGGTACAATCGGCAGGACAGCAAAACCCTGTAAAACAACAGTCCATTCCAGGGGTGAAACATATAATAGCCATTGCCAGTGGAAAGGGCGGCGTTGGTAAATCTACTGTTTCTATTAATATTGCTGCCTCTTTGAGCAAAAATTATAAGGTGGGCGTTCTAGACTTAGACATTTACGGACCCAGTCTGCCTATGTTGGTAGATTTGCATGAGCAGCCAGAAATGACTGCTGAAAAGAAATTGATCCCCCTTGAGAAATTTAATATGCGCCTTATGTCATTTGGATTTATCAACTCTGAGAATGCACCTACAGTATGGCGGGGTCCTATGGTTTCCCGCATGACACAGCAATTTTTTGAAGATGTAGAATGGGGTAAACTGGATTATCTCATTTTAGACCTCCCACCTGGCACCGGAGACATTCAGCTCACTTTGGTACAAAAATTAGCTCTCACCGGTGCGGTAATGGTAACCACACCTCAGAAATTAGCCTTACTAGATGTTAAAAAAGGGGCTGATATGTTTGGTAAGGTAAATACACCTATAATGGGTGTCATAGAAAATATGACCCACTTCCTCTGCCCCCATTGCAATGAAGCCAGCAGAATTTTCCCCGGAAGTGGCGGCGAAGAAGAAAGTAAACGCCTTGGGGTTCCCCTTTTGGGACAAATTTACTTAAGTCCTGAAATTGCACAATCTGCTGATAGCGGCAATCCCTTCGTTCTAAAATATGAAGACTCTCCTATTACCGCTGAATATATGAAAATTGCAAATCAATTAGTAGAACTGGCAGAGGACTAAATACCGAAAACTCCAGTTTTTAATTCTACTGGAACATTTCTTAATTCCCATATTTTAACAGCAAATATTATAATTACCGAAATATAGTCCGTTGTTGGTTTTTCTTTATTATTCCGGTAATTTATCAGGCTGTATTCAAACCTAAATTTGCAGGAAATATAAGATAGAAATCGATACCCATAATATTCCTCGGCATATTGCCATCATAATGGATGGAAATGGTCGTTGGGCAAATACCAAAGGTCTGCCAAGAATAGCTGGTCACAGAGAGGGCGTTAGAACCGTGCGTAAAATCACCAAAATTTGTGGTGAATTGGATGTACAGGTTCTGACGCTATATACATTTTCATCTGAAAATTGGAATCGCCCTATTACCGAAGTAAGTGCATTAATGAAACTACTGGTAAGCTCTCTCCGTCGGGAAGTAAAGGAGCTTATGAAAAATAATGTCCGTTTCACCGCCATTGGAGATATAGATGAGTTGGACGAAAATGTTCAGAATGAACTATTAGATGCCATTCAGAAAACCAAAAATAACACAGGATTAAATTTAAACCTGGCTTTAAGCTATGGGAGCCGGAAAGAAATTTTATCGGCAGTGAAATTATTATCGGAAAAAATTGCATCCGGGGAAATTGATAGCGATCAGATTGATGAAACCCTCTTCTCTCAAATGCTCTATACAAAGGATATTCCTGACCCGGACCTGCTTATCAGAACCGGAGGGGAATTCCGAATTAGTAATTTTCTCTTATGGCAAATCGCCTATACAGAAATTCATGTTACCCGAACCTATTGGCCCGCCTTTGGTAAAAAAGAACTCACTGAAGCAATATTTGATTACCAGAACCGAGAACGGCGCTTCGGTAAAATATCGGAACAACTTAAGGTGAATAATGGATGAACTCTAATTGTCAATTGTTAATTATTAATGGAATCCCGCAGAAAGCGGGGGTTAATTATAAAATAATATTTTTGAAGCTAATTGTAAATTGCTTCCTCATAGTTTGTTTTTCTGCGAATCTTTTTTCACAAAGTGATGAAATCCGGATAATGGATATTACTGTAGAGGGAAATCAACGGCTTACTGCACAAGATGTACAACGGAATGCGCGCCTGTATAAAGGGATGACCATTAAAGGACCTGAAATTCAGCAGGCAATTAAACGGCTCTGGAATCTCAAGCGCTTTGGGAATATCCAAATCATGATTGATGATGAGACCGATGAAGGAATCTACCTCCGCATAGTGGTTGAAGAAAATCCCACCCTTGGTGAAGTGGAGTTTGAGGGTAATAAGAAAAAGTCCACTCGCACCCTGAATGAAGAGCTTGAACTCAACACCGGGCAAATTCTATCCGAATATGCTGTTTTTGAAGCAATGGAAAAAATCAAATCCCTTTATGCTGAAAAAAATTATCATTCAATTACTATCGATACAGTTTATACTCGGGGAGAAAAAGAATTCAGCCAAAATTTGAAATTCATAATCAAAGAGGGCAAAAAAACAAAAATCAAAAAAATAGTTTTTGAGGGTAATGAAGTTTTCTCAGATAATAAACTTGCTGGCATATTTAAAGAAAACAAAGCCAAGAAATGGTATGCGCCCTGGAGAGGTGCCTGGAAAAAAGATTTGCTTCAAAGCGATAAAGACCTTTTATCTTCTTTCTATAAAAATAAAGGCTACCGGGATTTTTATATCATTGACGATAATATTCAACTCACTGAAAACGGTAAAGGCTATGAATTAGTCTTTAATGTGTATGAAGGTCCCCAGTATAAAATTAGAAATTTAACCTGGGAAGGTAATTATATCCATAAAGATCAGGAGCTATCTGCCCGTCTTGGATTTGAAAAAGGGGATATCTATATTCAGGATAATTTCCAAATGGCATTGTCCGAGCGGGTAAGCCCTCTTTATACTGATGCAGGATATTTCTACTTTCAGTTAAATCCCATTTATACACCAGTGGGGGAAGACTCCTTAGATATTCATTTTGATGTGGTTGAAAATCAAATTGTCCATGTGAGAAAAATTCATATTAAAGGGAATGAGAAAACCCACGAAAATGTAATACGAAGGGAGCTTCGTGTATATCCCGGTGATTTATTCAGCCGTAAAAAACTTATGGATAGTTATCGTGATATTTTTATGCTCAACTTTTTCGAAAATGTAATACCGGATGTAATCCCAGTAAGTGAAGATGAAATTGATATTCAGCTTGAAGTCTTTGAAAAAAGTACCGGACAGGCAAATTTCTCCATGGGCTATAATGGTGTCTATGGTTTTACGGGTGGTGGCGGATTTGAATTTCCAAACTTCAGAGGCAGGGGCCAAACGCTCTCCATTAATTACCAGCGGGGATTAAATGCAGGTTCCAATACAAATTCCAGTTATTCCCCCAATAATTACGGTTCCCAGAATACGGCAGCCTACCAATCTTTTTCTATTAGTTTTACAGAACCATGGTTGTTTGACACTCCTAACTTAGTGGGCGGTAGTTATTTTTATACGGAGCGTGGACAGGGACAGGGAAATTATCTGCCATTTGATATTCAGCAGCACGGCGGATCATTACGTTGGGGGCGTCGCTTTAAATGGCCTGATTATTTCTTTCGCGGCTCATGGATGATTCGAGGATCGCAAAATAAATATATTGCCGATAATCCAACCGATTTTTCTCAAGGGTTTAATCTTGATGATATTAGTATTAATGAAGAAGATGGTTTTTATTCCTTCACGTCTGCCGGCATTTCCTTTACCCAGGTTATAACCCGTGATAGCCGAAATCACCCTGAATTCCCCACCAGTGGTTCCCGCTCTATCTGGACCAGTACATTATCAGGTTCCTTTTTAGGGGGGAATCAGGATTACCACAAGCATGAGCTGGATTTCAACTGGTTTACTCCACTTCATAAAAAAGTTACCATATCCCAATTATTTAAAATGGGAATGCTGGATAAAATTGAAGATGCAGGCGGAGAAAGATCCATTATACCGCCAAGTGCTCGATTTGTAATGGGCGGCACCGGAATCCCCTATGGAGAAATGCTTCGAGGATACACCGAAAACCGGATAGGTCCTTATGGCAGTACCCGTGGTGGGGATGTCATGCTAAAATATTCCCTGGAATTGCGAGTATCTCTATCAGAGAACCCGACGATTTACGCATTGTCTTTTGTCGATATGGGTAATGTATGGTCAGGCTTTGATGTGCTGGATCCTTTCGATCTAAAGCGGTCTGCCGGTGTAGGAATACGAGTGTTCATACCCATGCTTGGAATGCTGGGCTACGACATCGGTTATGGTTTTGATGCTACGGAGTACGATGCTTACATGAACTTTGGGAAATCAGATCCCCACGGCTGGGAATACCATCTGATTTTTGGAATGCCATTTTAATTTAAATTACTATTAATAAGGAGAATAATAACAATATGAAAAAAACAAAATATTTTATCCTCACAATAGCGTTGGCTAGTTTTACATTTGCTGATCTTAAAATTGGATATGTGGACTCAAATGAAATAATGAATAATTTCGATGAAGTTCGACAGGTTCAGGCTGATTTAGAAAAGGAGCAAAGACGGTTGGAATCTGAATTTAATGAGCTTGTTTACAGCTTGGACAGTCTCAAACAGGATTATGACAGACAACGTCTGCTCATGAGTGATACCCGCCGAAATGAAAAAGAAAATGAGATTCTCAACAAAGAGAAATCTATTCAGAAATTTCAATTAGACAAATTTGGCCCTGAAGGAGAAATTTATAAAACTCAAAATCTATTACTCAAGCCTGTTTTAGCAAAAATTGATGATGCCATTCAAAAAGTGGGCAGTGAACGGGGGTATGATTTTATTTTAGATGCTATGTCCGGCGCGTTATTATATGCATTGGATTCACATAATCTCACCGAAGATGTGATGGATGAACTCGCTAAAGCAACCGGTTCCGTAACGGATTAAATTTGTTTACTATTTCTCAAATAGCAGAAACCGTTAACGGCATAATTAATGGGAATCCAGATCTTTCCATTTTGGGGGTCTGTGATTTGAAAAATAGCAGCGCCGATCATTTATCCTATATTGGATCAGATAAGTATAAGGAATTCTTCCACCAGTCAAAAGCCAGCGCAATGCTGGTGAGTAAAGACTTTAGCATCGATCGAAATGAGAAAACTCTCATTCATGTTGAAAATCCGGCAATTAGTTTTATTGAGGTTGTTCATTTATTCCATCCCCAGGAGCCACCAAGTGAACAGATTCATTCCAGTGCCATCATTTCTCCAACGGCTAAAATTGGAAAAAATGTTCATATTGCTGCTCATGTAGTTCTGGAAGAAAATGTTTGCATTGGCGATGGTGTGCGAATCTGTGCAGGAGCATTTATTGGGGAAAATACCACCATCAATAACGGGACTGTCATTCACCCAAATGTGAGTATTTACCATGATGTAATAATCGGAAAACAATGTATAATTGATTCCGGTTCTGTTATTGGAGCAGATGGATTTGGATTGGTAAAAGATAAAAACAGATACCATAAAATACCCCATATTGGTCGCGTTATATTAAAAGACTCTGTTTGGATAGGACCCAACTGCTGTATAGATAGGGGTACATTATCAGATACTGTAATAGGTGAGGGCTCCAAACTGGACAATCTCATCCACATTGCCCATAATGTACAAATCGGGAAAAACTGTGCTATCGCCGGACAGGTTGGTATTGCCGGGAGTTCCATTTTGGAAGATAATGTTTCTCTAGCCGGGCAGGTAGGAATTATTGGTCATTTGGTAATCGGTGAGGGATCAACAGTAGCTGCAAAATCTGCAGTATTCCAATCGTTAGACCCAGGGTCTTTTGTCTCCGGAGTTCCTGCAAGAAATCATAAAGACCGGCTTCGTCAGGATGTAATTATAAATCAGCTTCCTGATATTTTAAACCGAATTCGTAAATTGGAAAAACCACTCCCCATTACAGAGGATAATTCTATTGATATCAAATAAACAACGCCCAAGACAGACTACCATAAAAAAAGGTATAAGTATTAGCGGCGTGGGTCTCCATACAGGGGTTGAATCAACCGCAACCTTTAAACCAGCGCCTGAAAATTTCGGCATACGCTTCAAACGCCTGGACTTGGAAAACTGCCCTGAGATAATGGCAGATATTGATCATGTAATTGATATCTCCCGAGGCACAACAATTGGGGTGGATAATTTCCGCATCCACACTGTTGAACATATTTTATCAGCAGTCTTTGGTCTCCAAATTGATAATGTTCTCATTGAATTAACTGAAAAAGAACCTCCTGTAATGGATGGTTCTGCCATTCCATTTGTAGATGTGTTAATCAAGGCTGGTATTAAAACGCAGGACGCTCTTAGAGACGAATTGGTGATTGATAAAACGATTACTTATACGGACCCGGAAAGAGAAGTTGATATTCATATTCTCCCGTCCGATAAATTTCGGATTACTTTTATGACAGATTATAAGGTGAAATCCTTAGGCACTCAATATACTGCAATGTACTCCCTGGAAGATGATTTTGTTGAACAATTTGCTCCGTCTCGAACTTTTTGTCTGTTTTCTGAAATTATAGAATTAAATAATTTAGGACTTATTAAGGGTGGGAGCCTGGACAACGCTGTGGTTTTTGTTGATAGGGAAGTAGAAGAAAAAGAAATGAATGATTTAAAAAAGATATTTAATCTGA
Source organism: Fidelibacterota bacterium (assembly GCA_004124405.1). Taxonomy (GTDB): domain Bacteria; phylum Fidelibacterota; class Marinisomatia; order SCGC-AAA003-L08; family D37C17; genus D37C17. The sequence goes on from SCKP01000007.1 coordinate 31,730, forward strand.
AAGGGAAAATTTTTATAGGAGAAAATGGTATTTTAAATGGTACCAAACTCCGATTCCCTAATGAACCAGTTCGACATAAAGTTGTGGACCTCATTGGCGATATTGCACTCTTAGGAATTCCAATTAGAGGCCATATTATTGCTGCGAGATCCGGGCATGCTACCAATGTAGAATTGGTGAAAAAAATTAAAAAGACCTACTCTAAAAAATTAGCCCTGAGAATAAAACAACGGGACGAGCCTCAGATGACATTTGACATTGAGTCTCTAATGAAAATACTTCCCCACCGCTATCCATTTTTACTCATTGACAGAATTTTGGCTCTTGATCCGGGAAAAATTGTACATGCCCTGAAAAATGTAACAATCAACGAACCGTTTTTTCAGGGGCATTTCGCTGGGCAACCTATTTTCCCCGGAGTGCTCATTTTAGAAGCCATGGCACAAGCAGGAGGGTTCCTAGTTTTAAATAGTATCGACAATCCTGAATCGAAATTGATGTATTTTACAGGTATAAATAAAGGTCGATTTAAAAAAACTGTCACACCGGGAGACCAAATGCATATAGAGGTTACATTAGATAAATTTCGACTTGGTACCTGTAAACTTAGTGGGACTGCAAAAGTAAATGATATAATCGTTGCAGAAGCTGAATTGATGGCTTCTATTGTTGACAGGAGAGATTAATTATCCCCCATAATATTTCAAACGCAGCACTTATCGATCCTTCTGCTAATATCGGGAAAAATGTTTATGTTGGTCCATTTGCTATTATTGAAAAGAATGTAACCATTGGCGATAATACCTGGATTGATGCCTATGCCCATATTAAATCGTACACAACCATTGGAAAAGATTGCAGAATTTTTAATGGGGCAGTAGTGGGTGAAATTCCTCAAGACTTAAAATTTGACGGTGAAAAATCAGAACTCATCATTGGTGATTCAACCACAATACGTGAATTCTGCACCTTAAACAGAGGTACCAAAGAAAGTGGTAAAAGTGAAATTGGTAATCATTGCCTGCTAATGGCTTATGTGCATATTGCCCATGATTGTGTCATTGGAGATCATAGCATTTTAGCCAATGGAGTTCAACTGGGTGGCCATGTTGAAATTGGCAAATATGTAACCATTGGAGGTATGACCCCGGTACATCAATTCTGTAAAATTGGAGATTTTTCATTTATTGGTGGGGGATTCAGGATTGTTCAAGATGTTCCTCCCTTTATTTTGGCAATGGGTGATCCGCTGAAATTCAGTGGATTGAACTCTGTTGGTCTGCGCAGAAACAATTTTGCACCTGAAGTTAGAAAACAAATTAAACAGGCCTATCATTTCATCTATCAGTCAGAGATGAACCGTAGCCAGGCAGTATCCCAAATAAAGAGTGAGTTTAACGCAATACCCGAAATAAATCAAATCATAGAATTTATTAATAATAGCGATAGAGGATTGGTTTAAAATTCAGTGCAATATCTTCTTCTAAGTATTTTTGTTAATTTTCTCTTCTGCGCTTCTGATGCATCCTTTGCTGCAGAGTCCAGTATTATTCCCTTTCAGCTTTCACCCGGTTCCAGGCCTATGCTTCATTTAGGTGTATTGCAGAATGAAAATGGTGTAAACCCGGTGAGCGGTTTGCAAATACAGCCCACCAGCAACCTATTATTGGGAGGGGTTCTATCTCCTCGGAAAAATGGTGATGATCTATCCCTTTATTACCATGTATTAATTGGGTATATCCCAAATTTTAAGATATTCAAATTTTCTACTAATATGATTCAGGTGGGCATGCATAGATATCGATTTGGAGATAATGGAGATGCACGGTGGTTCAGCTTTTCAGTTGCTGAGGCTGCCCAACTTGGAAGTTTAAATATAAATGTTTGCTGGAATAGGCTCTTCACCCAACAATGGGAAAGAAATACTGTTTTAGTGTCAACCAAAATTAAATTATTAAAGGATCTGTATTTACAGCCTGGAGCAATTGCCTTTTTTACACCAAATTTTGACTATTCTCCATTTCTATTAGTGAGTATCAATTTATGAAATCAATAGGTATATTAGGATCCACTGGCTCCATTGGTGTGCAAACACTTCAAGTAATAGACACCTTCCCTGGTGAGTATAATATCAAATACATTACTGCAAATAAAAATGTAAAACAATTAGAGAAACAAGCATTAAGGTATAATCCGGACACCGTTTGTATTGTTCAGGAAAATTATCGTGAAGAGTTAGCAGTATTATTGAAAAATACTGATATCACCATAACCAGTGGTAGAAACGCTCTATTGGAATTAGCCGGAAGAAATGATGTGGATTTAGTTATGAATGGGTTGGTAGGAGCTTCCGGGATGGAGCCAACCATTGAAGCGGTGAAAAGTGGAATTGATGTTGCCCTATCAAATAAAGAATCAATGGTAATGGCCGGTGGAATTATAAATGACCTTCTGAAATCAAATTCATGCAATTTATTTCCTGTAGATAGTGAGCACAGTGCCATTTGGCAATGTCTCAAGGGAGAAAATAATAGTGAAATAAAACGGCTGATTCTCACTGGATCGGGTGGACCATTTCGCACAACACCAAAAGAAGATTTTAGCACTATTACTTTGGAACAAGCCTTAAAACATCCTAATTGGGATATGGGAAATAAAATAACCATTGATTCTGCAACCATGATGAATAAGGGTTTGGAAGTAATTGAAGCCTATTGGCTTTTCGGAGTATCCTCCAGCCAAATAGATATTGTTATCCATCCTGAATCTATCATTCATTCCATGGTTGAATTTGTGGATGGTTCTATAAAAGCACAATTGGGTGTGCCGGATATGAAAATTCCAATTCAGTATTCCCTCACCTACCCTCACCACTCTCCTGCTAATTGGAAAAATCTGGATCTTGTAAAAATGGGGACTCTCCACTTTGAAAAACCAGATTTGGAAAAATTTCCCTGTATTCGATTAGCCTATCAAGCATTGGAAAAAGGTGGTTCCTCCCCCATTGTTTTAAATGTAGCCAATGATAATGTGGTAGCTGCTTTTTTAGATGGTTATATTCCATTTACCCAGATACCCATTCTCATTGAGGATGCAATCAACAAACATGATTGGATCAGCAACCCCGATCTGGAAGCGATTTCAGAATTAAGTGATTGGACCTCTCAATTTATTCACGAACAAATTACAACCTATGCCTAAACCATCTATTTTATTGAACACAATTATATGATAATTACAATTTTCTCATTCATTTTTGTCATTGGCGTCCTGGTATTTTTCCATGAGATGGGTCATTTCCTGGCAGCTAAATCAGTAGGCGTAAGAGTAGAAAAATTCTATCTGGGATTCAACTTTTTTGGTCTTGGCTGGAAAAAAATGTATAAGGGAACCGAATATGGTATTGGACTTTTCCCATTAGGTGGGTATGTAAAACTTGCCGGTATAATTGATGAATCCATGGATACGGAATATACCGGCGCCCCAGATGAATTTAAGTCAAAAAATATGTTCCAAAAGATTTGGATAATGTCCGCTGGAGTATTAATGAACTTTTTATTAGCTATCCTCATTTTTACTCATCTTACCTATCATAATGGAATTGATGACCCTGATCCCCGGGCAGTTGTGGGAAAGGTTTTTCCTGAATATCCAGCGGAGGTATTAGGCTTACAGGAAAATGATGAAATTTTATCCATTAATGGTATTCAAGTTGCCGATTGGGAAGCAATGACAAAGGAGATCCACAACCACCCCAAGGAAGAAATTGAAATCAGTTGGATGCGAAATGGTGAGCTGAAGACAGCTAAAATTACAACTGAATCCACTCCACAATTACTTGGTGATGAACTGGTTGAGCGGGGGATGATTGGTATTATCCCGATCCTAAATCATCGTGATGCAGGATTAATTGAATCTTTTTCGGTTGGAATAAGCCAAACATATTATTTTCTTAACTTAACCTACCGAAGCTTGTTAGCGCTTGTAAAAGGCAATGTATCTATTAAAGAAATGGCAGGTCCTATAATGATAGCGAAAATTGCTGGCGAAACAGCATCTCTTGGTTTCAACGCCTTACTGGGATTAATGGCATTTATCAGTATCAATTTGGGGTTTATTAATATTCTTCCTATTCCGGGGCTGGATGGTGGTCATGTAGTTATCGCTTTAGTAGAGGGATTTATTCGCAAAGATTTACCTTTAAAAGTAAAAATGGGTATTCAGCAGGCCGGATTATTTCTTTTATTATTGTTATTTATCACTATTATGGTAAACGATATTCAGAGGTTATTTCAATAATTGTTAATTTGATGCAAGGAGAGGATGATGAGTAAAGACAAATTTCTAAATCCTGATTACAAGCCAGATGAAAATACAAAGCAGGAAATTGAAAACCTCCATAAGGAAGGAGTATCATTATCTGGTGTCCAATTAAAATATGCGGAAATGAGTAATGTTAAACTTGTGAATGCAGATTTATCACATGCTGACTTAACCCGTGCAGACTTTTCAGGTGCAAGTTTATATGGTGTGAATTTAGAGGGGGCCAATTTATTTAAAGCCAGTTTTGAAGGTGCAAATTTAAAAGCTGCAAATATGAAAAATTGCAATTTGCTGGGTGTGGATTTTTCGGGAGCTAAATTAAACAATGTGGATTGGGGAGAAGAGCATAAGGTTATTAATGAAATTGAAGCTGAAGAGGCAAATGCTGCTGGAGATAAACAAACAGCTATTGAAAAATATAAAGAAGCAGGGGATGTGTATCGGAACCTGAAAATTAATCTGCAAGCCCAAACTTTAGGTGAAGATGTGGGACAGGTATTTCTTCGTGAAATGATAACCAAGCGGAAACAATTACCCCTTTTTTCACCCCTCAGAATTGCTTCAAAAATTGCCTACCTCACTACTGGTTATGGCGAAAAAATTGGAAACATAATATACACAGTTATTGGGACAATAGTTTCCTGTGCTTTTCTGTATGGAATTGAAGGTGTGAGTTATGGTGATAAATTATTAAAGTTTGAAGGTACACAAACCTTTACAGAAATGCTGAATATTTTCGGAGACCTATTCTATTTCTCAGTAGTGGTCTTTTCAACGGTTGGATTTGGAGAAATACTGCCCATAGGTCCCATTGGAAAAACGCTCATGATTTTTGAGGGCTTAATTGGTGGCCTTATTCTAGCTATTTTAATTATTGCAATCTATAAACACCTTATGGATAGATAGAAAAATAGCCCCCTAAAATAGAACCAATACTTATAGGCAAAATATCTTACAGATCCTACTGTGAATAAACAGTAAACTTAATGCTGTTTTTGTCAAGACAATTTGAAACAATTAATCGGAGTATATCATGAGTAAATGCACTATTTATCTAATTACATCAATATTATTAATTTTCAGCTTTTTATCTGCTGAATTTGACTATGTAACAATCCCGCCAGGTGCAGACCCCGCTGTTTCAGCAGAAGATGGTGGAAATGGATTTGAAAAAATAGCAGCATCCCTGGGTTATCAAACGCATTTATTTACGGATGAAGATATTAAATTCTTTGGTGATGAAAAGGCAGTTAAGGGCGGACGTCTCCATGATTTTGCAAGCAGATTTCCTGCTACTATGAGACTCTTTGGAAAAGAGGCAAACTATCTTGAAAATTACTGGATTGAAATTTTATGTTATGAGCCTCTGCTTGAATTGCACCCCCTTACTTATGAGCCTAATATACCACGGCTTGCCAGTCACTGGAAAATTTCTGATGATAAGAAAAAATTCTGGTTTAGAATCAACCCAGATGCCAGGTGGGCTGATGGAAGGCGAGTAACGGCAGATGATGTAGTTGCCACATGGTTTTTACGAATGGATGAGACAATTTTAGACCCTTCCCAGCAAGTTTCTTTCGGGAAATTTGAAGAACCTTTGGCAGAAAGCATGTACATTGTCAGTGTTGTAGCCAAAGATACCGAATGGAGAAATTTTCAGATATTCGCTTCTGGAATGAGTATTCTACCCGCTTATTATGTTGATCAGGTTGACGGCTCTGAATATTTGGAAAAATACCAATTTAGTATGATGCCGAATTCCGGACCTTATATTCTTAAGAACAAGGATATCATCAATCAGGAGAGCTATAAACTTACCCGAAGGGATGACTTTTGGGCAAAAGATCATATACAAAACAGATATCGTTTTAACTTTGATGCCATCAGCTGGTTTGTAATTAAGGATAATGCCACCCTCCCATTTGAAAAATTTAAGAAGGGTGAGTTTGACTATTTTGAAGTTTCACGGTCTGCCAGATGGGTCGAGGATTGTGTACCCGAAAAAATGGATGCAATTGATAAAGGCTGGATGAAAAAACATCGCATCTTTTCTGATAAACCCTCAGGTACCAGTGGCTATGGATTTAATATGAGAAAATTTCCCTTTAATGATAAAAATATTCGTTATGCATTTGGCTACCTTTATGACAGGGAAGAAATGAATGAAAAAATGTACTATAATGAATATGAAATGATGCATTCCTGGTTTTCTGGCACCATGTATGAAAACTTCGATAATCCAAAATTCCTATTTAATGCTGATTCTGCCATATATTATTTTAAACTTGCAGGCTTTGAAAAGAAAAATAAAGATGGGATTCTTATTAACAAACAGGGTACTCCTCTCCGTTTTAATATAAATATTCAAAAAACACATGCTTATATGGTGACTCCAGTTCAGAATAAACTCAGGCAGTATGGCGTTGATATGCAGATTGTGAATATGGATGGAACCACTGAGTGGAAAAATAGGCAGGAACGAAACTTCACAATTTATATGCATAATTTTACAGGTGGGGTTCACCCCAGTATAGAACAATGGTTCAGATCTGACCTTGCTGATATGAATGATAACAATAACTTTTTTGGTTTTAAAAGTGATAGAGTTGACAACTTAATAAAGGTCTATAACTCTGAGTTTGACTTAGATGAAAGAATCAAAATAGGAAAAGAAATCGATTATATCGTGTGTGAAACACATCCCGTTGCATTTGGAATAAAAAGGCTCTACAGACGGTTTTTATATTGGGATAAATTTGGTTACCCCGAATATATGATTGATAGGTTCGTGGGCAACCGAGAATCAATATTTTTCCTTTGGTGGTTTGATCCGGAAAAAGAAGCTCGCCTAGAGACTGCAATGAATAATGATACCTCCCTGCCGGTTGGTGATGTGGACATTAAATTCTGGCCAAATTGGAATAAAATAAATAACTAAGAATTACCATGTTTAATTATGTCATAAGACGATTACTGCTAATGATACCCACCTTTCTGGGTGCGACTCTATTGGTATTTGTAATTTTACAAATGGCTCCAGGGGGTCCTCTAGAAAAAACAATTATGCAGATTCAAATGGGAAGTACCAATGGTGGTGGCGGCGAAGGTGGGGCAACTTCAAGTGGTTCAACATCAGGAGCAGGCACTCTTCTACCAAAGAGAGCAATAAAGGAGTTGGAGAGATTTTATGGTTTTGATAAGCCTGTCTGGCAAAGGTACCTTATTTGGCTGGGAGTTTGGGAACGAGAAATTAAACATCGAAATCTCACCTTTAAAAGCGGTGAAACAGAAGTAAAGAAAAATATGGGCAAGCGACGATATGCCTATGTAAAGAAAAATGGTGCCAAGCTTGAAGTGTATGATAAAGAAGGAAATATCAGCACACTCTGGACTGCCCGATTCGATATGGACATATCTGATGCCGAAATAATAAACTTTGAAGAATTAAAAAGTTCAGGAAAGCTTCAGGATATTCCCAAATTGGAGGCAACCATTTTTGAAACAGAATATTCTGGTATATTAACTGGGAATCTGGGGAAATCTTACACCTATCAGCAGCCTGTTATAGAAGTAATGAAGCCTCGCTTTAAAGTTTCTATTTTACTCGGACTTACGGGATTACTTATTTCCTATCTGGTATGTATTCCCCTGGGAATTAAGAAAGCATTAAACCATGGCTCAAAGTTTGACCTTTTATCAAGTGCTATAATATTTATGGCTTATTCAATCCCGGGCTGGGCATTTGGTGGTGTATTGCTGGTTCTATTTGGTGGTGGTTCGTTTTGGGATGTGTTCCCTCTTGGCGGACTCCATTCTCCCCAGGAAATATGGGTAAACCTAAGTTTTTTTGAAAAAATATTTGACCAGATTCACCATGCTATTCTTCCAATAATTGCCTGGACTATTGGCAGTTTTGCTGTTCTAACTGTATTAATGAAAAATAGTCTGCTTGATACTATGTCCCAAGATTATATCAGAACAGCTTTTGCAAAAGGACTATCTGAGAAAAGAGTTATTTGGGTCCATGCAGTTAGAAACTCAGTTATACCAATCGCCTCAGGAATAGGACATATAATTGCAACCATAATTGCCGGATCATATTTTATTGAAATGATTTTTAATATAAATGGTTTTGGTAAAATGGGGTTCCAGGCTATACTGGACAGGGACTACCCTATTACCATGGGATTTCTCGTAATCGCAGTTATAATTAGACTGATTGCCAATTTACTTTCGGACTTGGCGTTGGCTGCTGTTGATCCCCGAATTAGGTTTAAATAAATGACACAACAGATTATCAAATCCGAGTCAATCAACCATAAAAGATGGAGAAAGTTTAAATCTTTAAAGAGGGGCTACTATTCATTTATATTAATTATCACCCTATATATTCTTTCATTATTTCTTCCTCTATTTATTAATAGTAAAGCTTTAGTTGTCCAATATGAGGGAGATTATTACTTCCCCGCATTTAGTGAAGTTATTCCATGGGTTTCAACTTATTATGATGGAAATATGTTTGGTCAAGATATTCCCGGTGCAGCAAACTTTAGACAACTTCAAAAAAGTTGGGATGATTCAGATAACTGGCTGATAATGCCCATATATCCATTTAATACATTTGAAGATATAACCAACAACGAAAATAGAATGTACGAACCTCCTTCCACAACACATTGGCTGGGAACGGATAATACAGGCAGAGATGTGCTGGCACGAATGTGCTATGCATTTAACATTTCCATCTCTTTTGCATTTGTTTTAACAGTCTTAAACTTTATAATTGGGATTAGTATTGGTGGCGCTATGGGATATTTTGGTGGGAAATTTGACCTTTTTTTCCAACGATTTATTGAAATTTGGTCATCTCTACCTCTATTATTTGTAGTTATCATAATAAGTTCAATAATTCAACCATCATTTGCACTACTAATATTTATATACACCATGGTGAATTGGATATTTTTAACCTACTATATGAGGGCAGAGTTTTATAGGGAAAAATCAAAGGATTATGTCAGTGCCGCTATATCCATGGGACAAAGCGACACAAAGATAATATTCAAGCATATATTACCTAATTCACTCATTCCAGTTATTACCTACTTCCCTTTTTCTATGGTGGGTGGAATACTTGTTCTAGTAAGTCTTGATTTTCTAGGCTTTGGCCTTCCACCTCCAACCCCAAGTTGGGGACAAATTTTGTATGTCGGTCTATCCAATATTACCAAATGGTGGATGGTCTTTTCCCCAATTATGGCTCAATTTTTTACACTTTTATGTATCGTATTTATAGGGGAGGGACTGCGAGAAGCATTTGATCCTAAAATTTATTCACGCTTACGATAATGAAAAAATTAATTGAAATAGAAAACCTAAAGACTTTCTTCTATACTGAAGCAGGAACGGCAAAGGCTGTAGATGGTGTGAGCTTTGATATTTTTCAGGGGGAGGTTTTAGGAATAGTTGGTGAGTCCGGATCTGGAAAATCTGTCACATCACTATCAATAAATCGACTTATTCCAAACCCGCCTGGTGATATTGTTGATGGGAAGATCATGTTCAAAGGAATTAACCTTCTTGATTTAAGTTATGATGAGATGAAAGATTACAGAGGGAAGGAAATCGCAATGATTTTCCAGGAACCGATGACATCCTTAAATCCAGTATATAAAATTAATTTGCAAATGAATGAGGTTCTCATTGAACATGAGGGTTTAACGTGGGATGAGGCAAATTTGCGCAGTATTGATATGCTCACCGCCGTGGGAATACCAAACCCTGATAAACGGATGAATGACTATCCTCATCAATTTTCCGGGGGAATGCGCCAAAGGGCAATGATTGCCATGGCTTTACTTTGCAACCCGGCACTCCTAATTGCAGATGAACCAACAACCGCCCTTGATGTTACAATCCAGGCGCAAATATTAGACCTAATGATGAGTCTAAAAGAAAAGAGGGAAGATGCAGCCATTTTATTAATCACCCACGACCTTGCAGTTATCGCAGAAACATGTGATCGGGTGATCGTCATGTATGGTGGTAAAATCCAGGAAGTCGCTGGTATAAACGAATTATTTGCCAATCCTGTAAATCCCTATACACAGGCATTAATGGAGTCAATTCCAAAACTTGAAACTAAAGAGAGACGATTAAAATCCTTAAAAGGAATGGTACCATCCATTTTGGAAATGGGTGATGGGTGCAAACTTTGTTCTCGATTTGAACCTGAAGATTGTGCCTGCAAAGGAACCAAAGAGGAACCCGATCTTATAAAAGTTTCTGAAAATCATTGGGCGCGGGTACACCCGGGATTACTATCATGAGTGATACCATACTTCAAATAAAAAAATTAAATGTTGTGTTTCCCGTTTTTGGCGGAATATTCCAGCATGAGGTTTCACAGGTTCATGCAGTCAATAATGTGGACTTAGATATTATCAGTGGAAAAACAATCGGTATTGTGGGCGAATCCGGTTCCGGAAAATCAACATTGGGAAAAGCTATAATTAACGTACTCAAATTTACGGCTCCAGATGTTCGAGTAAATGGAGATATTATACTGTACCCCCAAACGGATAATGCCATAAATGTATTAAAAATTAAACCGTCTCAAGTAAAATTATACCGGTCCGATGTACAGATGATTTTTCAAGATCCCTATTCTTCATTAAATCCCAGAATGCTGGTAGGAGATATTATCAAAGAACCGCTTAATATTAATACCTCATTATCAACAATGGAAAAACAAGATAGAGTTGCCTGGTTGCTTAATAAAGTTGGACTGAATAATGAACAAGCAAATCGTTATCCGCATGAGTTTTCTGGTGGTCAAAGACAACGAATCGCCATTGCAAGGGCGCTTGCCACAAATCCAAAGGTAGTTATTGCTGATGAACCTGTCTCAGCATTGGATGTGTCTATTCAGGCTCAGGTTATCAATTTAATGATGGACCTTCAGGAAGAATTTAATTTGACTATTTTATTTATAGCACATGATTTATCCGTTGTGAAACATATTTCTACTGAAATTGCCGTGATGTACCTTGGAGAGGTTGTGGAATATGGCAATACCGAATTGGTTTTTTCTGACCCTCAACATGACTATACTAAAACTCTTCTTGAATCGATCCCACATCCTGACCCGGTTGGCCGAGAAAAAAGGAAAGAAGAACGATTAAAGCTGGAACGTTTCAGTATGTAGAATAATAATTAAATCTAATTGAATTACCATCTCTTGTTCCCTAACCTCCACCTCTTTATTCTTCAAATTTTCCCTTTATCCCACCTTCCTTGAACCTTTAACTTTCGCACCTATGAAATTCTTCATTTTTTCAATTATATTAATTTATAATGCTCTTCTTTTTTCTGAAAATACTCCACCAGGAGCATTTTCTATTACCCGCATTCATTATGGGGGTGGCGGGGATTGGTACAGCGACCCCAGCTCCCTTCCCAACCTGCTGGAGTACTTGGGTGATCATACAAATATTGCTATAAACCCATTGGAGAAGAGGGCGAAAATTGGAGATGATATTTTTATGAGGAGCAGTTACCTTTATCTCACTGGACACGGAAATATAAAATTTACTGATGAAGAATCCCAAATCCTCCGGGATCAACTTTTTGCAGGTGCGTTTCTTCATGCTGACGATAATTTCGGTATGGATAAATCATTCCGTCGGGAGATGAAAAAGGTCTTCCCGGAAAAGGAATGGGTGGAACTCCCGCTGGATCATTCTATTTTCAATATCTACTATAAATTCCCAAATGGTCTACCCAAGGTTCACAAACATGATAATAAGCGCCCCCAGGCTTTAGGCCTTTTTAACGAAGGTACTCTTATGGTTCTTTATACTTTTGAATCTGATTTAGGGGATGGTTGGGAAGATGGCAGAGTACATAATGATCCGGAAGACATTCGCCAGAGCGCCCTTGAAATGGGAACCAATATAATTCTTTATGCATTAAGCAGATAATGATACACTCTTCCATTACAGAATTTATTCACTTCTTCCGGTCACAACAGGTAAAAAGCAAATTGCATCGAGGATTAGTGCAATTGGCAATTGGAAGCATCATTTTTCTTTTTGCTATGGGTTTATTAGAATCGGTTTTCTATTTTACTATTCCGGTACGATTAAAAACTGCTGAGTTTTTCTTGCTTCTGTTTTTCACAGCCATTTCATTTATTTGCCTCCGCTGGTTATTCCATTATAAATCTTTTTTTAAAAATAGTAGTAATGAGTTTCTGGCTCAGAATTTTGAGAAAAGGAACCCCAAAATTGGCGACCGGCTTCTAAATGCACTGCAGTTAGAAAAGTTGTTGGATGACTTAGATAAGGGAAAAGATTTGGCAGAATTTGCCGTTTCCAAATTAAATACAGAATTGAAAAATATTTCCAGAGAATCTCTTTATGACCCCGTTTCTAAATCTCTTAAAAAGACACTCCGGATTACTCTCATTTCTGCGGTTATTATTCTATTACTTTTAATAAATTCCTTACCTCATGCATTTCAGCGCCTTTTACAACCATCAAAGGATTTTCCCGTTCCCCTGCCCTTTGTCCTTAATTCAATGACTGGTAATCTGGAAGTGTTGGGTGGAGATACCCTCACCATTAGTGTCGCGGGTTTTGGGGAATTGCCAGATTCTATCCACATTCATTGGGAGGATAAAGACAAATCTGGCACGGCGGTTGTAGCTCAGAAAAATGAAATTTACCATTATACTTTTACAGGAGTTAAGCGGGATACCCGCTACTGGGCAGAATTCAAATCACCTTCCTGGTTCTCAGCCTGGGAAAGTATTACAACAAACCCCGACACTATTTTTGTTACAGACCGCCCTATAGTTCAAGAATTACAATTTACCGTACTCCCGCCTGTATACACTAATGAGGGTGAATTTCAACATCCTGGTAATATTACTGATATTTCAATCCCGGAAGGTAGCCGAGTTCGCCTCAAAGGAAAATCATCCAAAACTCTTGATTCTGCATGGATTTTCTTGGATGAAATCGCCAATGTATTATCTGTACAGGGGAACAAACTCAATGGAACGTTCTACATAAAAAATAAAACCAATGCAGCAATTTATGTTCAGGATGAAAATGGTGTGCGGAATTTACACCCACCCAATTACCGATTTTCCATTATACCGGATTCACCACCTGATCTTATAGTACAAAGCCCCAATCGTAAATTTGAATTGGATGAATCTGACCTTATTGGATTTGATATTCAAACCAGTGATGATTATGGTTTCTCAAATGCATGGCTCGAATATCGTGTAAAGGCACCAGATTATCTTCCACAGGATACCACCATATATACACGAAATATTGCTGAAATACAGAGAGATGTTAAATCCCAACAATTGTATCATGAATGGGATATCTCCGAATTTTCATTAGCGCCGGAAGATGAATTGCATATTCAGGTTATCATTGCAGATAATAATACTCTGTCGGGTCCGTCCCTCACCTACTCACCTATTTTAATTGGGCGGTTCCCATCGCTTGAAGACCTCTTCAAACGCATGGAAGAAGAGGAAGCGGAGGTAGAGGAATACGGAGAGGAAATTCAGATGAATTTGGAAGATGTCCGTGAACTGGTTGAAGAATTGGAATTGGAACTCCTCAAATCGGAAAATGTCAGTTGGGAGCAAGAACAGAAAGCTGCGGAAGCATTGGAAAAAATGGATGCCGTTTTTGACCAGATTGAACAAATTAAGGAAACCATGCAGAAAATTCAGGAACAAGCTGAACAAAATAATTTAGTAAGTGACGACCTGATTGAAAAGTTTTCTCAATTTCAGGAATTATTAGATGAGATCATGACACCTGAAATGTTGGCAGCAATGGAGAAACTACAGGAAGCCATGGAAGAAATGGATCCCCAAAAAATGTTAGATGCCCTGGAGAATTTCGAATTTGATTTGGCAGCCTTTGAAGAACAGCTGGATCGATTTATTGAAATGTTTGAACTGGCACTGGCTGAACAAAAAATGGATGAAGTTGTGAAAAGGCTGGAAAAATTAGCTGAAGAACAGGAAGCAATTATGGAAGAACTGTCCAAAGATGAGGACTTGGCAACACTGGCATCCCGTGAAAGAAGACAGGAAGAAAGTTTTAAAACATTAGAACAAGCCATGAAAGATGCTGCTAAAGCCATGGAGACATTATCTCCAGATGCTTCCCAGCAACTTTCAGATTTAGCCCAAAGCGAATTAACGGAATCTACTGCTTCAGACTTAAATGAAGCCCGGACCGAAATGCAAAATAAAAATTCGTCGGGTGCCAGCCAATCTGGAGGTAAAGCTAGTAGCGGACTGAATGAAATGCTGGAAATTGCCCAAGAAATCCGGTCTGAATTTCAGGAAGATACGGTTGATGAATTGCTTAGGAAATTCCTGGCGCTCATCCGCAATTTGCTCTATATCTCACAGGAACAGGAGAATTTGGTAAAAGAAACTGAGGGATTACGCTCCCGTAGTCCTAAGCTGATTGAGACTGCAGTGAAACAGGATAAAATTCTCCGGGAGAATCAACAGTTCATGATTCAATTAACAGAATTATCTCGAGAAACTTTTCATATATCACCCCAAATCGCTGGCGCTATCGGCAGAACCAAAACAGCCATGGACCGCACTATTTCTCGATTGGAGCAAAAACAAACGTCATCTGCAAAAAAAGAAATGAAGAAAATTTTAAAGGGGTTGAATGAAATTGCCAAATTACTTTTGGAATCTGCTAATCAAATGCAAATGAGCGGGTCTGGTTCCGGAATGGCTGAATTTATGGAGCGCATGGAAGAAATGAGTAAGCAGCAACAGGGAATTAACCAAGGGACTATGAACCTTCCACAATTGGGTATGATGGCACAGCAACAAATGATGGAACAGCTTCAGAAACAACAGGAAGAACTAAAAAAACAATTAGAAGAATTATTAGGCGAAAACCCCGGACAGGAAAATAGTGGCGCTGGAAAAGCAAAAGATGAAATGGAAGAAGTAATTGAAGATTTTCGTCGCAAACAGGTGGATCGTAGAACCCAGGACCGGCAGCAACGGATTCTATCCCGAATGCTGGATAGCCAGAAATCACTCACTCAAAAGGATTATTCCGAAAAAAGGAAAAGTTCTGGTGGTGAAGAATTTATATTTTCAGGCCCTACCGGTCTCCCAACCGATATGGGTGAACGGGAAATGCTGCTCATTAATGCTATGGAATCTGCCCTGCAGGAAGGTCATTCTCGGGAGTATCAAAATATGATGAAACAATATTTCAGAAGCCTGCAAAGGGGAGATGAATTAATCAATGAATAAATTTATTAATTTAATTCTATTTACTTGCTTGGTGTTCTGTCAGAATCATACTACACAAGATGTGCTGCAGCAAATTCAGAAAAGAGCTCAAGACCTTAATAAACCAAAGAATATTGAAATTGAAAACAAATTTGCGCAAGCAAAAACATTGGAACGATCCGGTCTGTATGAAGAAGCTCTGCTTTTGTATAAAGAAATTAATCGGTTAAATCCGGGAACATCAAAATATTTTCTTCCCCTAAAAAATTATCTAAAGCAAACAGAAAGCTGGGATTCACTAATGGTTTATACCCAATCTTATAGCAATGCCCGGAACAATGATCTCCAATCAAAATTAGAATTTCTGGATGTTTATATTTTTATGGAGGCAAAAGATAAATGGGAACCACTTGCAACAGCTTTGTTATTGGATTTATCAATCAGTGAAAAATCTATTAAAAATATCCTTCAGCGTTTGGTTGGCTCGGGAAAATTAGATTTTGCATATGGCCTTTTGACTCAGTATCGCAAGATAACAGGAAAGCAGGATTTCTACAGTATTGAACTTGGTTCATATTTAGGAATGCGCATGGCTTATGAAAAATCTGTTCGGGAATATCTTTTATTTTTAGAATTTCATCCACGCCAAATTCAAACAATTTCCGATAGAATAATGGTGTTCCCTGATGACCCAAAAATAAATGCAGCCCTAAAGGAAGTTCTCCAGGAGTCCCGTTTTAAATCGGCTCAATTTATTCTTGCAGATTTACAATTTAAGTTGAAAGAATTTGATCTTGCCTTTGAAACGCTCATTGCAAACGATGCCAATCATGCCATGCTATTGGATTTTGGTAAAGATTTGTCACAAGTAAAGGAATACATCCGTGCAAATAGGGTATTCACCTACATAATTAATTCTTCAAAAAATGAGCAGATATTGACAAAAACTGTTTTTGAAATTGCAAAGGTATTTGAGTCAAAATTAGTACTTTCGGTGTCGGAATTACCATTATCTGGGTTTTATCCTAATAATCCGTTTTTTTCATCGCCATATGTCCCGGTAAAAGATAAATCTGGATATTCGTTACAACAAGCCATGGAAATATATGATTCATTGCGGGTTACCAAAAAAAATGCCCAAGCAGCCTATCGTTTGGCAGAAGTTCAGTTCCGGATATTGGGTGATTTGGATGGTGCCATGTACCTTTATGAGGAAGCGTTAATCCATGGCAATTCAAAAAGTCTGCGAATTGATGCAGGCTTAGGATCGGTAAATATCCATATCGCCAAAGGAGATTTGGAATCTGCCGAGAAAAAATGTGCTGAGCTTATTCAAAAAGCACCGGATGTCCTGGAATATCAAATTAAATCAGCTCAGATTTTATTTTATCAGGGTGAGTTTGACCAAACTGATGCGAAGCTTCATGAAATCGTTGAGCAGCTACCCATGGATAATTATTCTGTAAATGATATTCTGGATGTGATGGCCATTCTGATTGGATTCAGGCATAATCAGGAAGAATTTGTTGATTTTGCAAAAGTCCAACTGAATATACAGCAGAATAAGCGGACGGAAGCCCTGGAAAAATTGGAGGAACTTTTTGATACCAATGAAATCTACATCGCAGATATGTGCCGCTACCAGCATGCCTGGCTCACATTCCTACAAGGTGATGCTGAACTCACAAAACTGCAGCTCAGCAAAATAGAAAACGAGACTATATTCAAAGAACTGGCACATATTTTCCAGGCTGAAATATTAGATTTTATTGATAAGGATATTTCTGGTGCCATTGATAGCTACCTCCAATTTCTGGAACTATACCCCCAAAGCATTTACTATGATGATGTACGGTTGAGGCTCAGGGAATTGGCGAGTTAATATTTTTGGTTAATTAGTTTACTTAATTTTAGTTTATTTTTTTTCTTACTTAAAATATGATAACTTTTTGATCTTGATTTATTTTTTACATGAGAATTCACTCTTTCTAATGAATAACAATCACCACCTTCATAATCATGCTCAATACAGTCAAAATCCAAGCCATAATTAATAAATAGATACCCGTCACTCACATTACTATAGCATTCCCCATCGCCAAGCCAACCTGTTGAACCAATAACCCTTATTGAATCTGATATTCCTGAACTAGATGTTGTTATTATTTTATTTTCCCCATTTATACATCCTTCTATTATTGTGGTCTCTAATGTAGTCTCTGGAGGATTGGTCAAGGTATCAATATCGGTTGCAACAAATGTTACTTCACACAAATCATTTGAAAAATGTACCCCCCTACAATCTACAAGATTGCAGTCACCATCTGTAAAATTAGCTTCTGGGGTGCCACCATCATAACCAAATTCTGGACAACTAGTTAAATTCCATAAAGTATCACCACTCTTTCCATAATAATCACACTCACCATTCCCGAGAGCTGATTCATTAACTAGGTAACCATATTCAATCAATTCAAGATTACAAGGTAAATAATTTGTCGAATCTTCTGGTTCGGAACACTCGAAGGACAAATCGAACTTACATAAATTTGTCCCCGGACCACAGTTATTCTCTTGGTCTGAATCAGGACAAAATATTGCCTTTTCTAGTAGCTGGAGTCCAAGATTTCCTTCTCCAATATCAATAAAATCAACACTATCCAAACAAGAATACCCTGATTGCAAACAGCTACCCTCTTCATATACAGTGACATCTTCATCATAAGAATCACAAACAGCATTTGGATCTGTACATCCCTTGCAAGTCGTATTCCAAAGATCACAATCATCTCCTTTTGCACCATTATCACAAGGATCACACACCCCACATAAATCAAATTCCCTGGCATCATCCTTATGAATACAATCATCATTACAATCAGTGATGTAATCACCATTGCAAGCAGTTATACATGTTCCTGGGGGATCAGGGGCGGTACATGTTAAGTCTCCAGGATATGTGCAATCAAATTGCCTTCCCTTACATTCACCATCACATCCCAAAATATAATTGAAGTTTAAATTTGTTGTTCCACCTGTACAGGATCCACAATCATCCACTAAAGCGTCCCCGCCAATGACACCATTGAAGACTTTGTCAAGAAGAGTGGGTTCAATACACGAGAAAATCAGGAGGATGGAACAAGAAGTGATACGTTGCACTTACATTTTAAAAACTCTATAATCAGTAA
>SCKP01000008.1 GCA_004124405.1 Fidelibacterota bacterium
GCAGGTCCAGTCATCATAATGGTACCAGGCTTCTTCAGGATAGTTATTGGGTATATTGATAAACTGACCGCCTCGGGCAATGTCCATAGCATTTGACATGAGAGAGGAGTTGGGTTGTAATCCGAATGCCTGGGGATAAACTTCTAACTGCCCGCAGGTGTTGATGGTATGCAGGATTTCTTCCACGGAGGCATCATCACCCCAATGCCCCGGCTGGGATGGGTCTATTTCATTGTTATACAGAGCTGCCCCCAAACAACCGTTATAATAATCAAATACATTATCCTGCCCGGCTGACCATTCTGAATTAAAAAGGGGCATCATGGTGTCTAAATTTCTAAGAGAGGCTTCCATAGCTGGGTCATCTACAATACCGTCTTCATTATTATCTAAAAGTTCAGCGGCAACTGCAGCGGCATGGAGCATCTTAGCATCCGAAATCTGGGATTCACCGTAAATGTGGATGCAGTCCAGCACATGGATATATTTGGTGAAACTGGTGAGGGCAGGATTAAAGGGGTCCGGATTGGACTCAATATCAAAACAGACCTCATTTTGAGCACTCATAAAAAGAGGCAATAAAATAGTAACTAAAAATGGTAATTTGTTAACCTTCACACGCTTCCTTTCTGATTTTAAAAATAATCCGGATAATTTACAACTGTTGGCTCTATTAAATGAAGGGATTACCGAGGAGATATGACATCTGTGATATAAATCACAGAAATGATTTAATTTTTCATTTTGGAGTTTAGAATATTGCATGTCAAGTTTTGTAAATTATCTTACCACACAATATTAAAATTATGACAGCAGAAGACATACAGGAAATATTGGAAAATCTGGGTGAAAAGGTGAGTATCCTAGCCGAAGAAAACAGGGTGCGGCAAACGCAGCATGATGCAGGCCGCCAACTCATTTCATTGCTTAGTACCAATATTAATAAAGAAGATTGGGTAAAAATATATCAATCTACCAATGACAAATTTATTAAGGAAATCATGTTGGATTGGGGCGCTCATTTATTCCCCGAAGGTTTTGTAAAATGAATAGTCCATTAATAGGAATTAAAAAAGGTCAGCAACTCACTATGCCAATGGCAAGAAATGAAGAAAGCCCCAATTCACTATCTGGATACGAGCTTAAAGCCATAGACATCCGATCCCATTGGAAAGATTTGCTTCCCATAATATACAGCAATGAAAATGTCCAAAATATAATGGAAAAATCTTATCAGGATTTTCAAGAAGGGTTTAAGCTGAGAGATTTCAAGCATAAAGATGCCCTAAAGGGCGCATGGTCATTCCAGGACATTCATCAGGGCATTTATCCCTACACCCTAACAACCACAGACTGGGTTTGGGAATTTGAGGAAAAAGAATGGGATGCTCAGGCAAATGCCAGTGATCAGGAAGCAAAAACATCCATAATTAATGCCCTGGAAAAATGCACTGAAATAAAAGGGAATATTGATATTTTACATGGCTTAGATCAGGCCAATCAACACCTCATGCAAAAGTATTCTCCACGACCTACCCAGCCTGAAACATGGAGACCTCAAAACGCAGCACATTGGGCGGTGAAATGGGTTAAAGTATTGGCAGAGATTCATTACTCAAATTTATCTAATGATTGGCGTATTATTGCCACTAATAACCACGCTGTTGTGGCAGGATTTACGAAAGATAGCACCGTGCATTTATTGGATATTATACTGCTGTCAACAGATCCGCAGGAATTATTAAATACCCTATTACAAAATTAAGTTTACTCAAGGATTTCTAAAATATTCTTTATTAAACCATTGAATTGGTTAAATAAATAATAATATCAAATACACCACGATTAAAATCGTGGGCTAACCAAAAAGACAATCACATGACCTGCTTAAACAATTTATTTCAACAATTGGGTTTTCAATGAATTATAGAAAAAAGGGAGACAGTTCAGTCTCCCTTTTCATTTCTTCATTTGTACTTCTTTAACAGCTATCTATTTAAAATAAGATTCACCAATAAAATAATATCCAATATATTAATGATTCCATCTCCATTCATGTCTGCCAATTGATTATATTCAGAAGATAAGGCCATATTTACTACTAAAATCACATCCAAAATGTTGATGATGCCATCTTGGTTTACATCACCTGTTTGTCCATCGGATGCTACAAAAAATGTAACATCCCCTGATATGGTATCACCGGAGATATTCACGGATAAATTTTCACTGATAATGGTAGAAATCCCGGCAGAGTCCATCCCATACACCTGCCAGATATACTCTCCATCTGCAACAGCTGGTATTTTTACTGACCAATGATGGTCACCGGGAAAATCATCAACACCTTCCCCATCATCTTTTAATTGTATGGGATCCCAGGCTGTAAGGGAACCAACCGCCTGAAAACCGGTATAGGCCTGGCCTCCATCCAGTACATTAAGGGTTACATCTGTGGCATAGGGAAGATCATCAGGGAATATGCTCACTTCCGTCGTCACCATAAATGGGTAATCATATCCTAAATCAAACTGTAATTCCACAAACATACCCTTCCAGCCTTCTTCCGGTAGTACTGCCTGGGCAATATACACTCCCCCGCCTTGATCTGTGAGCGGAGTACTTGTCCAGGGGTCACCTACCACATAATCGCGAAAATCACGTGCTGTGGGATTTACAGCCTGCCATAGATTTACTTCGGAGGGGGTACTCTGGCATTCAACTATGAGGGAACCATCCTCCTGCCGTGACCAGGAATATTCAGGAAGGTCAGTATTATCCAAAGCAGCCTGGTAAAATACAAAGAGATTCTGGAGCAGATTTGTTTCTTCCCCTGAGAATCCATGACCTGTATTTGGAAAATATGCCATGTGTTTTTCCCCTGGCAGGTCCGGCAAATAATTTTGGGCAGCTGGTACAAAGAATTCATCCCCTGTTGCAGCCATCATGTACTTGGGCATGGTGAGCCTGTCCCGGTAAACATAGGGATCTACAATCTGCATTAGATCCTGTACAATGGGTTCGGTGAAATAATCAAATATGCCCATGTCTTCATAATCGTGGACAGCTGGTGACCATTCTCCATACGAACCATAATGCAGGCGGAAAGACTGTACCAGGTTCAGAGCATCAAAAACAATGGGTGCAATTGCCATTACCCGATCATCCACAGCTGCAGTGAGAAAGGTAGTCCAACCCCGCTTAGAGGCGCCGCTTATAAAAAAGTCATTAATGGTTATGGGGAAGAAAGGTATATCCGCACAATGATCCTGAATGGCATCCATAGCGGTGACTGCGCTCTTAGTCATTGGAATATTGAGAGGCCATTTGGGGTCCCCTGTAGTAAGAAATTTTTCCCATGAGTAAGCAATAATTTCATCTTCTGTCCGTGTAAAATTTTCATCGGCAAACATCAAGGGTTGATTGGGCACAGTTTCTAATAAAGCCATGACAGATTTTGATTCTACTGCCATATAGCCAAACAGTAAATATACCTCATCCGAGGGGTCAGGTGGATTTAAATCATTACCCCCGCCATTAATAAGGAGAAATGCTGTTTCATAATCAACTTCCCAGGGTACGATGAGAACTATCCAATGCTGCCAGACAGGGTGATCAACCTCTGCATCGGTGAGCCATTTCTGGGAGGTTAAATCTAAAACATAACTGGTATAGCCAAATCCTGTCTCTGATGAAACCACAGAATATTCTGTGTAGGGATCCACATTATTAATATAATCATCCAGCACAGAACTTTGGGAAAATAAGAACCCTGTCAGCATTATTAGAGTTGAAATTATTTGAATAATTTTGTTCATATTAATTCCCCAAAATAGTGTTTACGATCAAAATAATATCCTGCACATTGACAACACCATCTGCATTCAAATCGGAGCAATCGCTACAAGTACCTCCCAAAACGCAATTAACTGTAAGCACCACATCAGAAATATTAATAGTTCCATCGCCATTCACATCTCCAGATAAAGCACAGAAATTTCCATCATAAAACCCGTCATCATACTTTAATATCCGCGAGACTTTCAAATTATTACCACCGGTTGCATAGCCAATATGTTCGTCATGCATTGATAACCCTAATATTCCTATGGGTTCGTTCATACTTAACAATGTCCAACTTTGCCCACCATCGGTGGTTTTTAAGATGGCTGTTCCAGGTTGTCCGACTGGTCCATTAGGACTATAACCCATCGCCCAACCATCATTGGCATTCACCATTTGAATTTCAAGCAGATTGTGTTGGTTCTGAGATGAAAAAGAGATTTGGTTCCAAGTTGCACCTCCATTAACAGTGCGGTAAATCTGACTGGTAAAATTGTTACCAGATCCTACAGCAATGCCCAAGTTTTCATTCACCATATCAATATCGCTCAAATAACCCAAATTATTGCTGTCAAACTGCTGCACCCATGAATTTCCACCATTAGTAGAGTGCCAAATTGATGCTTCGTAGATTTCACGATCACTGTTGTAATTCTCATAATCCATTATTCCTAAATCATGGAAATAAGGCTGAACCGGTGCAGTAGAATTTTCCTCATCCGTTGGCCAGATGCCTGCAGCCACCCATATTTGTTCAGATCCCACAAAATCCGCAGAAACTGTCCAATGCGCAGTAGGTACTGAATTAGTCTCCCAGCTATTTCCACCATCATAGGTAGAAAATAAACCGTTCGTGGTTTGCATACCCCAACTACCTAATAAATGGGATTCCTGTGAATTCAGTGTTGTGACCGAATAAAAATTAGAAATAAATGCATCAGGGGAAGAAATAGGATTCCAACTTCCACCACCATTTGCAGTTTGTGCACCACATCCAGCAGCATCCGGAAACCATACCATATAAACCCCCGCAATAAACCCTGTAGAATTATCCGCCATATCCAACCCCACCATAAAAATGGATAAATCCATATCAGAATATTGCAATTCCCAGCTTTCGCCACCATCGTTTGAATGATATATTTGATTGGTATTGGTCATTTCGTTTAAGCCAACTGCCCAAACATCCGTTGGGCTGGTACAGCTGATATCTAAAAGAGTGAGCCCTTGGGGAAATTCATAAACCACTTCCCAAGATGGAAAAAGAAAACTGAAAAAGATAATTTGAAAAACAGTGGGCCGAATTTTTTGAAGCATTGGGTTCTCCTTTATTGGCTTTAATATATTAATGAATTGGCTAATTTATAATACAAAATGATTATATATTTTTCTTATATTTTTCTTGTAACAGGGTGTTACTCAACCAGAATTAAACGTCTATTGCAATTCAATTATTAAATAAAATATCCTTTTAGAATTCGATAATAATTCCACCTACGGGCAGCTGCTTATATTGGTAGGACATTTTATAGGTACCGTCATCTAAATAGACCCTATCCCACTGGTTATTTCGATCAAAGATATTCTGCAGATCGAGGTAGGTGGTGAGATTGATCCTTTTGAAATTAAAGCGGCGAAGTATCATGATGTCCAGGCGGCTGTAATAGTCAAACCTTTCTGTATTATAATCAACATCAGGATCAATATACCAAACCCGGTGATGGAAGTCATATACTTTAGGTGTATAGGGCCGACCTCCAGAGTAGCTATATCGAAAACTTAATTCCAGTTGGTCCGATACCATAAAGGGTATCCATGAAATATAAGGAAAGATTGCAGATTCTCTGAATTTTTGATACCAGGGACTGTCCCTGAAACTGAATTTATAGCCACCCACCAAAGTGAATCCATTCACAAAGTCGAAATCCCAGGGATAATAATCTCCTTTCCCTTCCCGTGGGTCCACACCTTCAGCTTTTGAATAGGAATAGCTGAGGGTACCATACCATTTTCGGGCAAATTTTTTCTGCAGGAATATTTCTAATCCTCTGGCCCTGCCTTCACCCGTATCTATAAATCCTTTCCTATCATCAAGAGAATCTGGTGTTATTTCAGCTATGCGAACTGGTTTATTGTGATATGACTTATTATAGATCTCAATGGTACCTTTTATATCATCGGCAAATAAATGCTCTATTCCCAAAATCTGCTGTTTGGTGTAAGAATGCTTCAATGGGTGAGCATTATTGGGATTCAATAACATCCAATAATAAGGGGTTTGATAGAATGAGCCTACAGCTGCATTCACTCTGGTAACAGGAGAAATGGAGAAAGACGCACCTAGTCGAGGAGATATTACTGAAGTTGAATTATAAGGGACTTTATCAAACCGTAATCCGGTTGTTAGTAAAAAGGGGTACCAATTCAATTTCACCTGACTGTAGGCAGCATATTTCCAAATTCCGCCATCATTATTGATTATACGTCCTTTATTAATTAATGTATCTCCAGTTGTTGGTTCCGGAATATCATGATACTCATATTCTGGGTTAGTCTCAATCATAGCATAATAATGATAAAGGGAATCACTCCATTCAAGGTCAGGATAGTTATAGAAATAAACAGTATCGTCTTTAATGTCCTCCTGCATATTGTATTCGCCATATTTGGAATTTAATCCTGCAGAGAATTCAATATTTTGAGAAAATTTATATACAATATCATATTTAATAAAATTGTCAGATTCAATATTATCCCTGGAAAAATAGATTTCCTTTGATTCGTCATTTAAATCATAAACATCTACAACCCAATTAGATGTGGTTTTGCCAATAGTGAGCAGGGAATAACCCTTTTTCGAGAATAGGGATTTATAAGTCAGACCTGTAGTATATTGGTATCCACTGTAATCTAAATTTTCAGCTCCTTTCATATCTGGACGGCTTTCATCCACAATTCTAACCTCATCACTTCCACCAACGGCATTGAAAATGAGCTTATTGCGGGAATCTAAATTATAGACTGCCTTAATTTGAGAATTCCAGTATTCAGGGACTGCAGTGAGTCCAGCAGATTTAATAATATACTTTAAAAATGCCTTGCGAAAGCTGGCAATATAAGAGCCTTTTCCACCGGCATAAGGACCCTCTGCCAAGAATCCAGCACCCCCCATGCTCATTTCCAGATCTATTTCAAAATTATCATAATTACCTTCCCGGAGGCTGATATCCATCACTGAGGACTGCTTGTCTCCATAGCGGGCTGGGAAGCCGCCCGCAAAAAAATCAATCCGCTCTACAAATTCAGTATTGAGGATGTTCACACCACCACCACCCGTTCCAATTTCACCAAAATGATTGGGATTGGGAATTTCCAGATTATCCATTATAAATAAATTCTCTCCCGGACCCCCGCCTCTTACAATGATTTCATTATTCTGATCGGTGGCAGTTATTACGGATGGCAGGGCATGAACCATCATCTGGATATCATAAGCGCCTATGGGATCAGAGCGGATTTCTTCAATTCCGAAAGTTTGGGTACTAACAATACCATCTTTGGCTTTTTCGAAAAATCCTGCAGTCACTTTTACGGTTTCTCCCTGCAATGCTGAAGTATGTAAATAAAATTTAAGGGGAGTTTGCCGCTGGGAATAAATATTTACATTGGCTCTTGAAACTGATTCATAGCCAATCATGGAGATTGAAACCGTGTAACTTCCAACTGGGATATTGGATATGGAAAACTTTCCATCTGTATCACTGGCACAGCCTAACTCAGTTTCAATGAGCATTATATTAGAACCAATTAGGGGTTGATGAGTATCTGCATCAATAACCAATCCAGTTATGCTACCGGTGCTGGATGCAGATAATAATACAAGTTGAGTTGCTAAAAGTAAAGTAAGGGTATTTTTCATAATAGTAGGGTTGAAATTAAAGGTGGCACTAATTCCGGATAAACATGTTCTAATTATAAAATATCTAGCTGGATTCATTACAATTGGAAATAAAATATGTGGAGGGTTTGTATTACTATCCTCCTATTTTACTTTGATACATTTTGAGTTTTTTTTGTGCATTTTTATTGAAAAATCCAAAACCTAATATTTCTTCCAAATGATAAATTATATTTTGCATAGTGAAATCATTTTTCAACATAAACTCTGGCTGAGTACATATACTTAATATATTTTCAAATAGTTTAGCAGAAATAATTGGATCAATGGTATCTCTTAAATAGCCTTTTTTTTGAGCTAATAAAAAAATATTAGTAAAAGTTTCTATACGTTCTATTATATATTTTTCAATAATACCCCAAATATCCGGGTAGCGTGTTTTTAAATAATTTAATTTATTAAAATTAATCTTACTTGAAAATTTTATATGTAAATCTCTTACCTTAATAAATTGTGCCACGGGGTCATTTGGTTCAGATTTAAAAATATTATCAAACTCTTTACTCATACTTTTCAGTTTAAAGGTAATAATTTTCTTTAATAACACCTCTTTAGTAGGAAAATATTGATATATAGTTTTCTTGCTCATTGATAATTTTGATGCAAGATTTTCCACAGTGAAAGATTTCACTCCTTCATTTAATATTAATTCATCACCCTCTTTTAATATAATGTTTCTTACTTTATCCATAATAAACGTTTTTTGTTTTTTCCGTTTCCTAAAATATAATGATATTTCAAACTATAATCAAATACAATAAAACTACTTTTACGTATCCCCCACATCTGTCTCCGGTAAAATAAAAAAGCCTCTGTTAAAGAAACTTTCTAATTTAATGTCAAGGTAACAGGATAGGCTTGCGTTCAAATATCACCACAATATCATCGTTGCCCATGCCCTACTCACACCAAGTTGCTAATTAGAAAATCGAATCTAAAAAAAAACACCTGATAAATCAGGTGTTTTCACTTTATTTTATTACGGTATTTCCTGCGAGCATTCCACCTTTGAGGCAGAAGCGAACTAACTACTATTTCTTAATCAGAATATCTTTCTAAATCTTCCTCAATCTTTTTGAGTTCTTCATCACTTGGTCCTTCGTAGAAGTCATCTGGATTTGGAAAATTGTTGTATGTTGTTTCCATTTTTATTCCTTTCATGTTTCAAGTAACTACTGAATGTTACACTAGGTGAAAGGATGCATTTTTTGACGCAGGTCATAAAATTGGCTGTATGAAAAATTATTTCATGAAAATATTTTCAGTTCGGTAAAAGTGATTATCCCCCTCGGAGCATTTTTATAGATATTATTAATATGGCAGAATTATTTTCTTTTGCTAGCCTTCTGCCACCTACCTTTGGATTTGAATTGTTTGTTGCGTACTTTTCCATCATTTCTTCGTTTACTTTTATGGCCCTTTTTATAGTGTGAAGATGGAGTATTTTTTTTATCTAATAGTTCAATTGTTAACTTTTTCCCTTCAAATGTTTTACCTTTTATTCCTTTTAATAATTTAGATGCCCATTTATCATCAACCTCAATAATGGATTGAGTTTTCATAATATCAATATTACCAATTATAGCTTTTTTGGAGCCAATACACTCATTAACCAGTCCAATTAGTCTGGATGGGTTCAATTGCTGTTTAAACCCAATATTGATCAAATAACCACAAAAGGAGCTCTCCTGTCTTTTTTGACTGATATCTTTTCTCTTTTTTTCATGACTTTTGTAATCAATTTGGCTGGAAACATTGATATCTCTAGAGTTCTTATAATAGGATAGGTAACGGTTAAATTCTGCCGAAACAAAATGTTTAATGAGATTTTCTCTATCCAGGTATTCTAATTTTTCATAAATTGCAGGTAAAAATGGACCTATCTGCTTTTCATCTACTTCAATATTTTCAACCTTATCAATGAGGGAGTACAGTCTTTTTTGGCAAATATCTATTCCATTAGGAATAGCTTCTTTTTTAAATGAGATTCCTCCCTTTCTCTCAATATCTTTAATGCGTCCCATTTCCCGTGTATGGATTATTGCAATTGAGATTCCTGTCTTCCCGGCTCTTCCGGTACGCCCACTGCGATGAATATAAATTTCAGGTTCATCCGGTAAGTTATAATTAATAATATGAGTTAAATCATTTACATCCAATCCTCTGGCAGCAACATCTGTGGCCACTAATATTTGAATGCTGTGCTTCCTAAAGCGATTCATAACCTCATCTCTTTGAGCCTGGGACAATTCACCATGTAAGGTATCTGCATTGTAATTATCATGCATGAGTTTACTGGCAACTTCTTTAGTTTCTCTTCGGGTTCGGCAAAACACAATTCCATAGATATTGGGATTACTATCGGCTATTCGCTTGATTGCCTCATATCTATCTTTTATGTGAACCATATAATAAATATGCTTTACATTTTTTGCACCCACATTCATTGGAGCTACCGATATTTCCAATGGATTATGCATATATTTTTTTGTAATTGAGATTACTTTTGGAGACATGGTGGCAGAAAATAAAAGGGTCTGTTTCTGCTTGGGAGTTTCCCCCAATATTGCTTCTAAATCCTCTTTAAAACCCATGGTGAGCATTTCGTCGGCTTCATCCAGTACAACCCGTGCTACAGAGTTAATTTTGAGCTTTCTGCGCTTAATTAGATCTTTTGTCCTGCCGGGAGTACCAACGACAATATGGGCGCCTTTTCTCAGAGCTTTAATCTGGTTATCAATACTTGCCCCGCCATAAACAGAAACAATATTGATTCCTTTCGTGTACTTAGCGTAATTGGTTAAATCAAGCGCAATTTGAATACATAATTCTCGAGTTGGACATAAAACCAAAGATTGGGTAGTCAAATCCCCAATATCGGTTAAATGCAGCATGGGCAATCCAAATGCAGCTGTTTTCCCAGTACCTGTTTGTGCGGTAGCGATAATATCCTGATCAGAAGTCATCAGGATGGGGATGGTACTTTCCTGAATTGGTGTTGTTTTTTCAAATCCTAAGCCGGCAATGGCTTTCAGGATGTTTTCACCCAACCCGGTATTTTCAAATGTATTCATTTATTTTAATTGTTTGCGGCAGAAATAATGCGTGTACTACCCTTAAAGTTAAGAACTATTTACGGGGGGATATAACTTTACTCAAAATAACCTGTAGAAGGTTAATAACTATTCAAAATAATTAGTTGATTTCTAAATCAATATATTTAATATTTGGAAACCTGTTTTGTATTTGCTTCTCCATCTCATTAATTGCCTGGCCTACACCCTTCACCGATTTACGGATGATATTTGAGACAGAATCATCGCTGATTTTCTCCTCAATTAATGAGGTGTTAAAATCAATTTCCAGAGATAACTTCACCTGATCCGGAGCCAATATTTCTGTTTTGAGAACTGTTATTGTATCCACGGTATCCAATGCTAATATAAACTTTCGTATTTCATCTTCATGGGTTAAAGCGAGAGATCGGTTTATTAATAGTCGGCCATTTGTATATGCCATAATAACAGCCAGAAAACCCAGCAATACACCAATCAGAATAGAGGCAATGGCATCTGGTATTTGGGTGTGAAAATAATGCGACAATGCCATGCCCAATAGGGCAAGAAATACCCCAATCACTGCAATTCCATCCTCAAGCAATACTCCGATTGAGGTGGGGTCATCACTTTCCCTAATAAACATAAGAAATGTCATAGATCCTTTATTTGAATTAACCTCTTTATAGGCAATAAGAAAGGCATAGCCTTCCACCAATAAAGAGAATAGTAGAATGCCTATTGCCAGCCCATATGAAAACTGCCCATCATGATGTGGGTTTACAAGGGAGACACCCCATGATACACCGTCACGCCAAATCCAATAAAAAATATCCCCGAGGCTGAAATGAGATTCCACAAATAGCGTGCCTGGCCATATCCGGCAGGATATTCACGGGTGGGACCTTTCCTGGAAATCCGTATTCCAAGATATACCAATAATTGGTTTGCCGTATCTGCAAAAGAGTGTATTGCTTCAGCTAACATGGAAGGACTCATACTAAACATCCAGCCCACTGATTTAGCTAAGGTTACAAAGAAATTAACCACTGCTGCAGTTAAAACTACTTTTACAGATCCGTCCCTATGGCTCATTATTTTGATCTTTTCCTGATAATATGATTGGTGTAAGAGTTAGTATTATAAGTTAAGGGGTTTCTATAAAGCGTTGTATTTCCCTGGCAGCATTTTCAGGCTGTTCTAATTGGAAATTATGTCCGCTGTTTGATATTGGCTGGTATTGAATATCCGGGATTTCCTCAATCATCCTCTTGGCAACATCAGTGGATAATTCCGAACTGTCTTCAACATGGAGCAATAGTGCGGGGCATTTAACTTCAGGCAGGTACTCCCACCATTCCCGTGAGCGGGATTCGTTTACAGATTGAATACAGGCGTCCTTGGAATAACGCCAAACCAATGTGCCATTATCTTGCTTTTCAAGATTTTTCATAAGAATCTCAATATTCGCGTCTGAGTAGCCGGGTTTACGTTTTTGAAGGTGAATACGAGCTTCTTCTTCTGTTTTGAAAGAGGTAGGCAGGCTATTAAAAAAGTCTACGGTTGCTTTTATATCCTCCAAATTTTTATCAGGTCCGATATCCCCTAAAATCAGGCTCTGAATCTGCCTGGGGAATTGTGTGGAAAATAATAATG
The DNA here is from genome assembly GCA_004124405.1 of Fidelibacterota bacterium. Classification (GTDB taxonomy): domain Bacteria; phylum Fidelibacterota; class Marinisomatia; order SCGC-AAA003-L08; family D37C17; genus D37C17. Next base: position 12,514 of record SCKP01000008.1, read on the forward strand.
CATTGCGACCACCCATGGAATGGCCGAATATATGCAGTGAGTTAATACCTACTGCATCGATAAAATTTTTGATATCCTGGGAATAGTCAAGGGGAGAATATCCCTTTTCCGGTTTCCAGGAACCGCCATGGCCTCTCTGGTCAAAGGCTAACAAATGCCATTCCTCCGGGAGATGTGCTGCAATGGGGTTGAATTGATCGGATGTATCGCTTAATCCATGGAGGAATAAAAGGGTTGGTCCATCACCTTTTCGTTGCAGATAGCGGAATTTCCTGCCCTCAGTCTCAATAATGTTTTCCTGCAGCATTATTAGGTTAATTTATTCTAATAATTACTTTTAAGAAAGAATGATGTTGACTAAAATGACTACATCCAGGATATTTAATTGTCCATCGCTATTCATATCTCCGGAATTATTAAATTCGTTAAGTATAATCCAATTGACCAAGGTGACAATATCCAGTATATTCAGAACACCGTCCCCATTCACATCCCCTGAATCAACTCCTAATATTATATCTTGACTGGTAGTTTGATGGGGAAGGATGGTTATTATTCGTGTTTCAATTAACTCATCATTCAGAAAAAATTCAAATTCCTGGGCTCCCTGAGGGAAACCAAAACTATAATAACCCACTGCATCAGAATAAAAACTCTTTCCATTTAAAGTAGATTTAATTTCAACATTTGGTACTGGCACATCAATGTCAATTATACTTCCATTCACCCATCCAGCCTCTATATCTCCATGGTCTAAAATATAAAGTCCGTTCTGCATATCGCTGGCATAGACATAACCATTTTCTGTAAAAGGAAAGGCGCCCCAGCAGCCGTAAAAACCATTGAGGTCATTTTGGGGATAGGTGTCAAAAGCTGCCACTTCAATGGGGTCTTCAGGGTTAAAAATATCAATTATTTTGATGCCCGTTGTATAATGAGAAATATAGACAAAATCATTTTTTATATGCACATTATGAGCCAAATTATTTTCACCTAAATATTCCCCGGCTAAAGTAATATTATTTAAATCCTGGATATCCCAAATCTTCACTGTCATTCCAACTGTTTCTTCGGTCGTAATTAAATGGGTACCACTGGAGTTCAGCCATGAATTATGGGCATATCCAGAGGCTGGGATAATTGCCAGTCGAACTGGATCATTTATATCTGAAATATCATAAATGCCATACTGGTAGCTCCAACCTTCCGCCACATAAGCCATTTCATTCACCGTATAAATATCGTGACAATCCATACCGTCATAATAACTGAAATCGCTCAAATGAATGGGTGAACCCGGATTGGTTAGGTCCAGTACATGGATATTATTGGGATAATCACTTTCAATAAATGCCATCCCCTCTTCCTCATCAATCCAAAGATTATGTGATTGATCCACACCAGTATAGGTGTCAAGTTTTATGGGAGTAGATTCCGGTAGAGGTGACAGGTCAATTATTTGTACCCCCTCATCAATACCCCACATTTCGTTTACAATATAGAGATGGTCTGCGTAGGTTTTATAGTCTCGATGATAATAATAATCTCCTCCAGATGGTCCGCTAACATCAAATACTAAATTAGGATTATCGGGATCTGTTGAAACATCATAGATAAAGGTACCATAGCGATACCCTACAATGGCATATTCGATACCGGTTTCATCGGTATAGCCCCACACATCTGATACACCAAAATTGGCATTGCTGTTAAATTGAGTAATATTTTCTACCTGGCTGACCAATCCTAAATTATAATTGACAGCTGCCCAACTAATATTGGTTACAAGAATTGTCACCCAAAGAATACTATTTTTCAAATAATTCATCTGGTAATTTACAAAGAATAGATAAATTAGAAAAATTGGGTATATCACAAAATAAATTTAAATAAAAAACCACTCATAAAGTGAGGTTTCTGTGCAAAAATATCGTAACGATGTCTAGAAGTGTAGTGGAAGTTGGAATTGAGCCGGACGGCGGTTATGAGCCCGAAAAAAAGTGTGTAAAATAAAACACTTACGACAATCCGTGATTAATACGTGACTATTTTCCCCTAAAATAACATAAGCCCGCAATTCTGGGGGCTTTTTGTTTCTTGTAATTATTTATAAGGAAGAAAGAATTGGAGAGGTGGGCATACAAAAACTCCGCTATTTCTAACGGAGTTTGATGTCATCTTGCGGAGAGTACTAGATTTGAACTAGTACATGATTGTTAAACCATGACGGATTAGCAATACACAATCTTACAATGCGGATTATGGAATGTGTGCTATAAATGTGCTGTGTTTTTTAGATTATTGATTTTATAAATTGGTTGAATACGGTTTTCGGAAGGGACAACTGCATTATTAATAGTTAATTTTCCCATTTTTAATGATTGAGGAGGTGATGGGTCTAATTCATGGTAAACGGATATATTGTATTCAATGGATTTAGCTGTTTTGGGAGCAGTTTGTGGTTGGTAGTTTATATAGGGTGCACAAGATACACCTAAAAGTAAAATTGCTGCTATGATGATCCTAAATTTTACATGGTTCTCCATAATTGAATTTTAGGAATTAATAACGCTGATGTTACATTTATTTCTACTTTTCTATAAAGCCAATTATTTGGAGAAATATCCTCTTCGACATTATCTCAATATAATATGAATTTAAAACTTCAATGATAAATTGATACGCATCGAATTAGAAGCTGGAGAAAATTGAGGTTCAAATGAGATATTGAAATTTGTCCGTTCAAGATAAATTACATCAAAGAATGAAACGAGACGATGAAGTATAAGGCCTCCTACAGAAAATTTAGCATATTTATTAAATGAGGCAGATTTTATCCGCATTTCATCAAATTTAATACGATTTTCAGAATTATCCCATTGCCATTCAAATCCTTCGCCTTCTTTATACTTATCATTCACCAATCTTTTACGTTCTTTAGTATCATTGTAAACATCCAAACTATTATAATGCCCAAGATTTACTACAAATAAATAGTTTTTGCCAGTCATATCCACATCGGCATGAAGTTCGGCAAAAGCAGTATAATCACTTTCATACCAATCTGCTGTTTTCTTTCCCCCTATATAAATCAACCAAAGAGCAGCTTCCCTGATGAAGAAATTATTCGCTCGTTCTGATTCTCCCATTGTGTGCTCTCCCCACCCCGGCAAAACCATTGACTGAAGCTTTGTTTTTGCATTTCCATCTACTTGTGCAGAAATACAAGTCAGGCTAATTAACATTAATAATAAATATTTTTTCATTTTTTTCTTAATAATACTCCCAGGATAAAAAACATGGAAATTACTGCACTTATTTGGGCAAATATATCCCCATATTTGGTGTAAAAAGTAATCCCATTAGAAGGCATTATTGCAGCATTAATCACTCCTGTTTGATTCAACGGTAATTGTTTAACGATGTTCCCTGATGGGTTTATAACCATTGATATACCCGTATTCGTACACCTTAAAACCGGTCTCCGATTCTCAATGGCTCTGTAAACTGCCTGTTTTGCATGTTGCTGAGGCTCGGGTGGAGTTTCGTACCAACCATCATTCACAACATAAACCAATACCTGAGCTCCAAGCCTTACAAACTCTGCACTTAATGCCGGAAAAGTAGATTCGAAGCAGATCATGGCTGCAAAGGTTGTATTCTGAATATTAAACATTCTGAATTCATCACCGTGAGTAAAATTTGCCTGACCCAAATTTAATTCTTTTAATGAGGGGAAAACCCCAGATAAAGGAATATGTTCCGCCATAGGCACCAACGTTAATTTATGATATATTTTTGAAACTGAATCTTCAGAAATTACGACAACTGAGTTAAAGAATTTTTTATTCTCCTTTTCTCTGGTATAATACGGTATCCCCGATAACAATTTTGAATCATCCAATTCAGATTGAATCCATTTTAAATAATATTGATCACCCTGCAGTATAAAGGATGATGTAGCAGATTCTGGCCATATGACTATATCAACTCCATTATCTATCGCTGGTTTGGAAAGTGTTATTAGCAATTCAATATTTTCACGGACTGCCCCGGGTTTCCATTTTTGGGAAAGATGAATGTTGGGCTGTATGAGGGTAATATCCATTTTTTTTCCAATGTCTGCCTGTGGAGTTGGGGTAAGAATAATCCCTGTTATCCAGGGTAGTAAAAATATGGAGATTACAGCAAATGCATGTCCAGAGTAGGGTCTATCAATCCAATTATAAATAGAAACATTCAGCAAAATAATCCAAAATGTAATTCCGTAAATTCCGGTGATTTCTGCATTTTGGACCAAGGTAAGAAAATCCAACTGAGTATTTGCTAAAGCTGTCCATGGTCCTCCGGTTAACACATCCATATTACGGATATATTCAACAGCAGTCCAGACAAATGGTAAGAGCCAGAACCATCGTTGTGAATAATGGGATTTCAGGTAACCAACAATTAAACTGAAACCTGCTACGTTTAAAGCACAATAAAATACAGCCGCAAACATGGAAATCACACCAATGATTGGTGTTGTACCAATATTCATTGCCAGCCAAAATATTGTGGTTAAATAATAGGCTAACCCCCAAATAAAGCCAGCTTTGAAAAAATCTTTTCTGGACTTAATTCGATTCAGTACAAATATGAATGGCACCAGGCTAAACCATGCCAGCCAACCTAAATGCAGGGGTTGTTGGGCAAGCCCCGTTAACAATGCTGAAATTATGAGAATAAATGGAGAATAGGCAACTCTCATTCAGGACTGAGAATCCAGGTATTCTTGAAGAATGATTGCGGCGGCAGTTTCATCCACCCTACCCTTTTCGTGGCCGGTTTTCACTCCCTGCAACTGTAAACTTCTTTCAGCGGCAATACTGCTGAGGCGTTCATCAATGGGAATTATTTGGATTTTTCCAAGGGTAAATAATTCATCAATAAAATTCTTCACGATATCAGTCTGCTTTGAATGTTCGCCTTTTAATGTAAACGGAACCCCCACCACAATTTTATTCACATCTTTTTCTTTAGCAGTTTCCAGAATTGCGGATAAATAATCAGGCGTTATTTTTCGATCTATAAATGTTAAAGGTTTGGCAATAATGCCCAATGGGTCTGACAGTGCCAATCCTATGCGGCGCTCCCCATAATCAACTCCAAGGATTCTACTCAATCAGTTTTAGTCCACTCTTGATGAAGTTTCATTCGAATATTTTTTCCGGGTTTAAAATGTATTTTTCTTCTAGGTGGAACATATACTTCTTCATTAGTTCGAGGATTTCGTGCACGTGGTCTGGCTTTGGTTGGCTTCACTTCAAAAACACCAAATTTTCTTAGTTCTATCCGGATTCTACTCTTTTCTTCTGTTAACATTTCAGCTATGGTATCTAAAGTTGTATCTAGAATTAATTTCATTTCGTCATGTGTGAGATTTAATTTGTCGCCTGTTCTACGAATTATATCCTCACGAGTGTAGTTTATAGGTTTCATATTACATCCTTTCTGTTGATATGAAGTTTGATATTTTTTGTATTCTTGTTGAAAGTCGGTCTAATTGACGTGTATCTCTAACCTCTAAGACAATAATGCAAGTGGCAATACCTTCTGTTGCTTTCATATCGATGCTGGAGATATTTATATTTAATGCAGATATACATTCTGTAATATCTTTCAAGAGCTGCTTCCGGTCTTCTAATAATATTTTAAGTCGAACAATAAATGAGGTTTGTGGCTTCACATTCCATTCCACAAAAATAAATCTGTCTTCACCCTCCATGAATGGCAAATTCTTACAGGTATTACGATGAATAGTGACCCCTCTTCCCCGAGTAATATATCCCACAATTTCATCGCCTGGTATGGGATTGCAACATTTTGCAAATATTAATAGTGCATTTGCAACGCCATCTACGGTGACGCCCTTGGCCTGTCTTCTTGCACGATTAATAAATCGCTCAGTTAAAGATTGGCTTTCTGGATCAAAATCTTGTTCATTATAATCAGTCGGTTGATATTTATCAATTATATCCCTAACCGTTAATTGCCCATTTGCCAAAGCGGCATAAACCAATTCAATCTGATTAAACCCCATTGTCTGAGGTTTTGCCTGTAACTCATCTAAGATGGAAATTCGTTTCATCCGCCTTAAAGTCTTTTCAATTATTTCTTTCCCAAGCTGGATGCTTTGTTCCGTTTGTTCTTTTTTAACCCAGCGTTTTATATGAGATTTTGCTTTTCCTGTCTGCACAAATTTTAGCCAGGCATAACTTGGTTTTTGAGTATTGGAGGTCAATATTTCAATGGAATCACCATTTTTTAATACCATATTTAAGGGAACTATTTTTCCATTCACCTTTGCACCTATACAATGAATGCCTACCTGGGTATGAACCTGAAATGCAAAATCTATTGGTGTGGAATTTACTGGTAAGGGTGTTACATCACCAGCAGGAGTGAAAACAAATATTTCATCTTTGAATAAATCTACTTTTAGGAGTTTTAGAAATTCATCGGGATTTGAATCTTCTGCCTGAAGTACTTCAACAAGTTCACGAAGCCAGCGCATATGTTTATCAATATTTGAATCATCAGCCTTAATTGCCCCCTTCTCTTTATATACCCAATGGGCTGCAACTCCAATTTCCGCTGTTTGATCCATTTCATTGGTTCTTATTTGCACTTCTACCATTTTTCCTTGCTGACCAAAAACGGTGGTATGGATTGACTGATAGCCATTGCTTTTTGGTGTCGCGATATAATCTTTAAATCTCTCTTGAAGGGGAGTAAATAATTGATGAATAATACCTAAAATAGCATAACATTCTTCTACTTTATCAACAATAATTCTAATGGCAAATAAATCAAATAACTCTTCATATTTTTTATTCTGCTTTCGCATTTTGCCTGAAATAGAAAAGTAATGTTTTGCCCTGCCAAAGATATTAGCATGGATATTAAATTTACTTAATTCCTCTTTTATTGGATTTGTGAATTCTTCAATATACTTTTCTCTTTGCTTTCTTGAGGCTTTGGTTTTCTTTTGTATGAGTTTGTATTCTTCAGGATCCAGGGTTTTTAGAATGAGGTCCTCTAATTCAATTTTTAATTTGTTCATTCCCAATCGATGAGCTAACGGTGCATAGACGTCTCGGGTTTCAATTGCAATTCGTCTCTGTTTTATGAGGGGAAGATGCTTAATTGTACTCATATTATGTAGCCGGTCGGCGAATTTTATAATAATCACTCGTAAATCTTTAGCGACAGATAAAAACATTTTCATGAAATTTTCAGCTTGTTTTTCACGACGGCTGGAAAATTGTATCCCAGATAATTTGGATACCCCCTCTACAAGTTCTGCAATTTCTTCTCCAAATTTATCAACCATATCATTTCTAGACATTTCCGTATCTTCTATGACATCATGCATAAGTCCAGCGGCAATGGTTCTAGTATCCATCTTCCATTCTGAGAGAATGATTCCTACAGAAGAACAGTGTGTGAAATAAGGTTCACCTGAGCGTCGCATCTGCCCCTCATGTGCTTTTTTGCTAAAGCGATACGCTTCCCAAATAAAGGTGATTGCTTCTTCATCTGGGACAGATTCAGGATATAGATTTTTTATTATTTGCTTGAAATCTTTTGGATAATCCTTTCCATTATTGGGAAGTATTTTTTTTAGTTTGTCTAAAAGCATGATTAAACTGGAATGTCATCGGGAATGTAATCTGTTTGCAACTTGCTTAAATTTTCAAATTTTGCATATCGACTAATAAATGAAATATCTATAGACCCGGTTGGACCATTCCGGTGTTTAGCCACAATAATTTCCCCCAATCCTTTATCTTCCTCATCTCTACTATACATGAATTTTCGATAAATGAAAAGAATGACATCTGCATCCTGCTCAATTGCACCACTTTCCCTGAGATCGGACATGATGGGGCGATGGTCCGTTCTATTTTCCACTGCACGAGATAACTGGGAGAGCGCCAAAACCGGTACATTTAAATCTTTGGCTAATGCTTTTAGTGATCGTGAAATAAACGATATTTCCTGCTGCCGGCTTTCAAGATTTCCCCCTGAATTTAATAGCTGAATATAATCAACTATTATTAATTCAACATCATGTTCTGCTTTTAACTGGCGGGCTTTTGCACGCAGATCCATAATATTTAAACCTGCAGTATCATCTATAAAAATATTAGCATCAGATAAAGGGCCTGCAGCTTGTGAAAGTTTTTTCCATTCATTTTTAGGCAATCGTCCTGTTCTTACCAAATGGCTATCAACTTGAGCTTCTGCTGTAATTAGACGTTCAACCAGTTGAGTATTAGACATTTCTAAACTAAATATGCCAACTTTATGTCCATACTCCAAAGCTGCATTTCGAGCAATAGAAAGAGCGAGGGCCGTTTTCCCCATGGATGGACGCCCGGCGCAAATAATCAGGTCAGATTTCTGCAATCCAGACAAGAGATCATCCAAATCATAAAAACCCGTTGGAACGCCTGTCAGTGTACCTTTTTTCCGACTCCCCCAATTATCCAAGACCTCATGAAGAACAGGTTCAAGGGGTACGAATCCCCCCCTTTCTGCATCTTGGGATAAATCAAAAAGTATTTGTTCTGCATGGTCAAGTATAATGGTTGCATCTTCCGTACTATCATAGGCCTGGGTACTCATTTGTCCGGCAGAACTAATTATGGAGCGAAGGATTTCTTTCTCCTTTACAATTTTCGCATAATATTCTACATTTGATGCAGTGGGAGTGTCTGTTGATAATCCAGTAATAAAATAAGCCCCACCGACATCTTCCAATTTTCCTGATTTTTTTAGCTGATCTGTAACACTTATGGAATCAATAGCTTCATTTTTCTCAAATAATACTGCCATTGCATTGTAAATATGAGAATGGGCTGATTTAAAAAAGCTCTTTTCAGTGAGAGTGTGAAATACTCTTGGAACCGCTTCAGGATCAATTAGCATACATCCCAATACAGCCTGTTCCGCTTCTACGGATTGGGGGGGTAATCTTCCAGCTTGACTTTTGGCAGCCATTTTTTAATCTTGTAATAAATACTTGTCTCGGATCATCTGAAAATCTTCCCAGGCAGGTTTTTTGAAATTAGGATTACGAAGTAAAGCAGCAGGATGATAGGTAACAACCAGGTCTATCCCCTCATATTTGAAGATCTTATTTCTCAGGTTTTTCAGGGGTTCTTTTGTCCGTAGAATTGTGCAAGCTGCAATCCTTCCCAATGCCACAATTAATTTGGGATTAATGAGAGATAATTGGGTTTTCAAGTAGGGCTCACATAAATCTACCTCCTTTGGAAGTGGATCACGATTTTGAGGTGGCCGGCATTTAATTACATTACATATATAAATATCCTCTCGGGAAAGATTGATTGCTGCAAGGATTTTATCCAATAACTTTCCAGCTCGTCCAACAAAAGGTTCGCCTATTAAATCTTCTTTTTCTCCAGGAGCTTCACCTACAAAGACAATATCTGCGTTTGGGTTCCCTACTCCAAATACAAAATTTGTTCGGGTATATCCCAATTCGCATTTCAAACATTCGCAGATCGAGTTTTTAAAGGATTCCAGGCTTTCCACATTTTGGACAGACTCACTTACAGTTTGAGTATCCAAAAATATTTTATTCCCATAGAGTATTCTCTTTTGGTCTAAATATCTAAATACCTGTTCAGAGTTATGACCCATCTGATACGGGGTCATCCTCATCAGGTCTACGCCATTCTAATTCCCCATTTAAATGCTCTTCTAATGCCACCACCATGGGTTTATCCTCATCCTCAACAATAATTTCTCTTTCAGTAAATTGAAATGAATCTTCAACATCTTCATTTTCATCAATTTGGATAACACTATTATCAATAATCTGTTTTGCACGTTGGGCAACAATCATCACACTGGTGTAGATATCATCGCACTTATCAAACAGATCACTCATGTGAATTGCTTTTACATTCATTTTATATTCTCCTTGATTATTTTTTCTATTTCTATTACTGTTTCATCTAAATCTTCATTGATAAATTGAAATTTAAAATCATCTTTAAATTCAATTTCTATAGCAAACCGCTTTAATCGATTTTTGATTAATTTTGCAGATTCATCCCCTCTCTGACTCAGTCTTTCTTCCAAAATCTCTAATTGTTCGGGAATATCATCACCAGGTGGTTCAATAAAAATACCAATCGTTTCATCCGGGAATTCATCCATCAAACTCAGACCCCCTTTCACATCAATATCTAATAGCATTACTCCACCTTCATCTAATACATCTTCAAGGGGTCCCATAAGCGTAGCATATTTATTACCATGCACCCATTCCCATTCAAGAAAATCACCAAATTTGACAAAATGCTCAAATTTTTCATTTGTCATTTGAATATAATCTTTTCCATCCACCTCATCATCCCTTAATGGGCGGGTCGTAGCTGAAACAGAAAATTTCCAATTTGGATTTCTTTTTAATAATTTTTTACATACGGATGTTTTTCCAGTTCCTGATGGAGCTGATAAAACTACTAAATTACCTGTACTCATACGATATTTTGCACCTGTTCTCTTATTTTTTCTAATTCATCCTTCATATCTACAGCTAGATGGCTAATTTCTATTTCATCTGTCTTAGACCCAATTGTATTGATTTCTCTTCCCATTTCCTGAAGGAGAAAATTTAATTTTTTTCCCTTACTATCTTTTGAGTTCATATATTTTGTAAATAAATCAATATGACTGTCCAATCGAACCAATTCTTCTGTTATATCTTTTTTTTCTGCTAATATTGCGATTTCCTGATATAATCGAGATTCATCTAAATTAATATCTTCTACTAAAACCTGAATTTTCTGTTTAAAACGTTCCATATTATCATCTCGATCTGACAATGATTTTTTGCGAATCTTACCCACCAAACCAATCAATAATTCCAAGCGCATGGATAAATCTGTTTTGATGTTTTTCCCTTCGCTAAGGCGGTTAACTTCCACTTCACTTATGGTTTTATTTAGGACAGAGAGAAAAACTGTTTTTAATTCATTTTCATCTTTTTGATCACCGTTTACTACAATATCGGGAAGTCTGAGAATATCCCCCATTGATGGAAAATCATCTCGATCTGATGATTTCTGAATATCTTTTACAACTAACATATATTCTTCCAATTTATCTTGATTCAAGGTCAATCCTGTTTTCTCACCAGGAAGATATTCAACTTTTGCCGTTAAACTCACTCTTCCCCTTTCACACCTTTTTTTAACTATTCTATAAGCCTCATCCTCAAAAGGAAGTAGTGATTTAGGTAATCGGGGTGAAAAATCTAAAAATCGACTGTTTATAGTACGAATTTCCACCGTTAAAACCAATTGGTCATTATGTTCATCCGATCTTCCATAACCGGTCATACTTGCTATCAATTTATTCCTCTGTTATATATGGGGTGGTATTTACTTAATATTCCAAGATTTATATACTAATACTTTTTATGATTAACCTCAAAGAATTTAAGGAGTTATTTCACCCCTTATCCTGTCAAATTTTTCAAGAAATATACCCACCGATACAATTTGAGATGGTTCAAATGGACTGTTCTTGGGAGGATGCAAATAAGCATAATCAATTTGAATCATTTTTAAATTCAACCCAATTCCCACACTAAACAGATGATCGTGGGAAATTCCTCCTCGGAATATTACAATCTCATCTTGTTGGTGAAATTCAAAACCAGCATTATAATTTAGTGGGGAATTCCCCATCACATGGGAGCCCATCTCAATACCTAATAATAGGGAAGCCAGCTGAATTTGTCCTCCCGCCGTTATCAGCGGAACGATGGTTTCATTTCTGCCTGTGCTCCAATTATTGAAACTAATAATATCCTCAACCCTGATAGTGATATCCATTTTCTTTTCAAACAATTGGACTAACGCAGCCAAATCACCAGAAATACCCCATGCACTATAATCCGCTAAACTTGTATAAGTTGGTTTCAGACACGTACCAAGTACAAATGAGCTATACCTGCGGAAGAAGGCAACCTTTAGTCCCAACTCATTTTGGGAAAAACCCTTTATATTATAATAATTTATCTCTCCAATCTCAGGAGTTAAGTTACCATTATCTAACCATGCCGACCGCGTATCGGAAATATTCTCAACACTCCTATTTACAATACTAATATAAATTGGAGATTGATTCCCCTGCTTTATTCCATAATGGAGATAGGAAACTGAACTTACCCTCGATAATCCTGCAAATTTATTTTTATTGGAAAAGTGAATGGAAGGTTCTTGAGCATGAATTAGCATTGCCGGGTTTCTCCCGCAAGCTATAGAAATACTATATCCGCCCATACCAGCATTTCGGGCATCTTGAGCATCTAAAAATATCCCTCCGCCATATTGAACGGTTTCCGCCCCTGCCAGATTTGCGAAAATGAAGAAAAGAATTATCCTAACAACCATGTTTCTTTTTCAGCTCATCCAATTTGGATAATGCATCTAAGGGTGTCATCTCATTTACATTCAATTCACCCAGTTCTTTCTTCAATGCCTGTTCTTTTTCTGAAAACAAATCCATCTGAGTCCTTAATTCTAAATTCACTTCCGGAGTATAGCCATTATCAGCATTGCTATGTTTTTGGAGCAATTCCTTTGCTCGCTGAATCACAACTGGAGGAAGTCCAGCCATTTCAGCAACATGAACTCCATAGCTTTTATCCGCACCACCGGGAATAATTTTCTTTAAAAATATAATTTTGTTCCCAAACTCTTTTACAGCAACATTCAAATTTATCGCTCTTGGCAACTGGTCTGCCAAAGATACCAATTCATGATAATGAGTGGCGAACAGGGTTTTGGCCTGCACCTCTTTATGGCTGTGTAAATATTCAGTTACTGCCCATGCCAGTGAAAGCCCATCATAGGTAGATGTTCCCCGACCGATTTCATCTAATAAAATCAAACTTTTTTCTGTGGCATTATTCAATATATTAGCCGTCTCATTCATTTCAACCAGGAAGGTTGACTCTCCCCCAGCCAGATTATCACTTGCCCCTACCCGGGTGAAAAGTTTATCAATGACACCAATTCGAGCGGAATCAGCCGGGATATAACTTCCCAATTGAGCCAAAATCGTAATCAGCCCAACCTGCCTGAGATAGGTACTTTTTCCAGCCATATTAGGACCTGTAATAATGGCTATTTGAGTTTTATTATTATCAAGGTCTAGATCATTGGGAATAAAATCTTCACCCATGGGCAGTAAATCTTCAACCACCGGATGTCTACCATTATGAATAGTGAGGAAAGATGATTCATCTATTTGTGGTCGGCAATATTTTCTGCTAATTGCTAATTGGCTTAATCCTGCAGCCACATCTAATCGGGCTAACACTTTGGCATTTTTCTGAATGGATTTTACACAATCCAGAATCTGCTGCTGCAGCAATTCAAAAATACCTAATTCTAAGGAAACAATTTTCTCCTCAGCGGAAAGAATCTTCACTTCATATTCTTTCAACTCTTCTGTGAAATAGCGCTCTGAATTGGTAAGGGTCTGTTTGCGGATGTAATGTTCAGGTACTTTATCCGCGTGAGTTTTGGTAACTTCAATATAATAACCAAACACCCGATTATAGCTTACTTTCAAACTGGGAATATTATTTTTTTTCTGTTCCTCTTTTTGCATATCCGCCATCCATTGGCTCGCATTTGCTGATAGATGCCGCAGTTCATCAAGATCAGGAGATATTCCTGCTTGTATATATCCACCCTTCTTTGTAGTGACAGGAGGATCTGCTTTTATTTGAGTTAATATTTTTTCTGTAATAGTATCAGAATTTTCGAATCGCTTCACCAGTTTCTTCAAAACCGGATTGCCCTTATTCACCAGTTTTGTAATGGTTGGAATTTTAGCCAGCGTATTTCCGGCGTTTATTATATCTCTGGGGTTTGCTTTACCACTGGCCACTTTAGCAAGGATGCGTTCTAAATCAGATGTTTCTCTTAAAATATTCTGCATGGACTCATTCAATTCCGGATGATTGATAAACTCACCTATTCTATCTAAGCGTTCATTAATTTTAATTGGATCGGTGAGCGGTTGCCGCAGCCAGTTTTTTAAAAGCCTGCTCCCCGGTCCAGTAATGGTTTGATCTATGGTGTCAATTAAAGTCCCATGAATCCCTTGCGTGGATAGAGATTTGAATATCTCAAGATTGCGAATAGTAAATGCATCCAAACTCATTATTCCCGCTTCCTGCAGAACGGAAAGTGATTGAATATGTTTAATCCTGCCCTGAAAATTTTTGTCCACGTAATATAAAGCACAGCCGGCAGAGATAATGGCAAGAGTGTCATCTTCAATTCCAAACCCCTTTAAGGAAGATACATTAAAATAATCTGTGAGACTTTCATAAGCAGTGTCAAAGCTAATGCACCAGTCTGGAATTGTGGTAGTGAAAATCTCTTCTCCTCGTGTTAAAGTACGAAGGTCATCCTCCTGATCCTCTGAAATTATTACTTCAGATACATGAAACTGTTTTAACATAGACCGTAGGTCTTCATGACTGCGGCTGCAGGTATAAAATTCACCAGTGGAATGGTCTAAAATAGCAATGCCACATTTTCTTTTCTCAAACACCACCGCACAGAGGTAGTTGTTCTCCTTCTGATCCAGAAATTTATCAGAGAGTGCTGTGCCGGGTGATAGGACTTCCACCACTTCTCGTTTTACAATTCCCTTGGCCAACTTGGGGTCTTCCACCTGCTCACATATTGCCACCCGATGTCCCGCTTTCAAAAGTTTATGAAGATGTTGATCAAGGGAATGATACGGAAATCCAGCCAGTGGTACGGTGGAGGCTGCTCCATTGGCACGTTTTGTGAGAGTTATTCCCAGGATTTCAGATGTCAACACAGCATCCTCATCAAAGGTTTCATAGAAATCTCCCATTCTAAAAAGCATGATTGAATCAGGGTGAGCTTTTTTAGCTTCCCAAAATTGCTTCATAACCGGAGTGGTGTTTTGATTTTTCATCTCACCAATTTGCGGGAATTTCCTTCCCGATACGTAATTTTCTTTTTATCAAAATATTCCAACAGCGGTACCGCATATTTTCTAGAAGTATGGGCAAGTTCCTTAAATTCTGATACCGACATTTCAGGATGATTTGAAAAAAATTGCTTAACTTTTTCACGCAGTATAATAAAATTTTTCTGGGTAAACATGAGCTTCCCATCAATCCGTAATAATTTTCCCTGCTGTTCAGCCACATTCAGTACCTGCATGAGTTTTTCTTTGGAATTTCCTGTTTTCAACGATAATTGCGCAAGTGTAGATGAGGTGAATCCCTCCTGATCCAATTGATTTAAAATACTATTTTGCAGGGAGTCATCCTCGCTATTTAAAGTGATGGAAAAATTCGGATTTAAAAATAATTCTCCCTTTTGAGAAATAGACTTATCATCCGACATTGATTGCAGCAGCGCTTCTAAAATTGAATTCTCACAGCTGAGATGTTGGCGGATTTCCTCCTTTTGAGCCCCTGCATTCAGTGGATTTTTTACATGGTACTTTTTTAGAAAATTATGAATACTATTTTTTAACTCATTCCATTGATTCTGTGTGAGCAGCCATTTCCCCTGTTTATGGGTAAGCCAGAATAATTCCTCCTTCTCTTCAACTATTGCATTGATTTGCTCTTTGGAAATCCCTATGCGATATTGGAGCTTCTCTGGTGTAATGGGCCTTGCGCCTTCCTCTTGTACAAGGTGAATTAATTGATCCGATTTTGGACTGTCATATAAATTCTGCAGTTTTTCCTTAACGATTTTCCATTTTTCTTCAATTAAAACTTCCATTACTTCCCCGCCCCCGATAGTGATAACGGGAGAGAAACTTCTAATAATAAATTTATCACCCCTTGCAGCAACCATGGGCTGTTCAAGGCGCAGCAGTGCTGGACATTCATTCCCCGGCTGGAGGGTTTTCCCATCGGTTAGCGCTACTCGTGCCATAACTTCCTGTGTTCCTAAATGAATGCGGATTCTCTGGTTTTGGGTAATTGGTTTTTGTGCCGAACCTAAAAGCTGCAAAGTCACACCCATCTGGTTTAGGGATTGGAGATAACCAATTTCAGCAATTTGACTGCCTCTTTCAATCTGTTTTATTTCCACTCCCTGAAGATTTATTGCTGCCCGGTCACCGGTTTCTACTTGCTGAACCTCCTCTCCATGAGATTGTAATCCTCTCACTCTGGACTTTACCGATCCCGGTAGTAATTCTACCATATCTCTTATTTTCAAGCTTCCAGAATTTACGGTTCCAGTTACTACGGTACCATATCCTTTCATACTGAAAACTCGATCTACATGGAGCCTGAATATTCCCCGATCTTGTTTATCGGGAACTTTTTTACATATATCCAGCAAAGTGGATTTTAATTGGTCAACCCCATCACCAGTTTCTGCTGATACTTTTAAAATAGGAGCATCTTCCATAAATGATCCTTGGAGAAGTTCACCGATATCAAGTTCAACCAATTCCAACCAGTCTTTATCAGCCAGATCAATTTTGTTAATGGCAACAATTCCTAAAGGAATATCCAGCAAATTAAGAATTTCAAAATGCTCTCGTGTTTGGGGCATTACGCCATCATCAGCGGCAACTACCAGAAGAGCTATATCCACTGCCGAAACCCCTGCCATCATATTTTTTACAAATTTCTCATGGCCAGGAACATCAATAAGAGTAATATTTTCATCCAGGAACGCAAAACCAATATCAATGGTCATTCCCCGTTTCTGTTCTTCTTTGAGGCTATCGGTATTCACACCAGTAAGCGCCTTAACCAGCGCCGTTTTTCCATGGTCAATATGACCGGAAAGTCCGATGACAGTTTGTTTCATTGGAGGGCGCTGATAAGGGAAGATAGAAGCTGTTTTTCCTGAGTGGAAGGAATGGCTTTCAGATCAATATGAAAGCGGTTGCCAGAAATATATCCCAAAACGGGATTGGGGGCAGATCGAAATTTTCGACTGAGTTCTGAGGCTTTCATTTCTCCATTGAACACAAGCGCAGCGCTGGGAAATTTTTCAAGAGGCAGGGAACCACTGCCCGCTTCCACTTCAGTTTGTTTTACTTCAATCCCGAATTTATCCACTATCTTCATTGGCATCTTTTTCACTATCTTTTTGCCAATTTTTAAAAGTTCAGGCTGGCTGCGATTGAACAATGTTATTGATAAATTCTCTTTTTTTACCTCCCTTGGAGTTAGGTAAGTTCGCAGGGTTGCTTCCAAAATAGCATAGGTAAACTTGTCACAACGCAAAGCCCGGTATAAGGGATTTTTATGAATTTTTCGAATGAGAGTTTTCTTTCCGCAGATGATACCAGCCTGAGGTCCACCTAATAATTTATCCCCGCTGAACGATACCACATTTGCACCAGATTTTAAATAGCTTTGAACCGGTGGTTCATGAGGTAATCCTAATTTTTGAAAATCTGCAATAGCTCCACTGCCTAAATCTAAAATGAGTGGGATTTTCTTCTTTTTTGCTAAAGCGCTGAGCTCCGATAATTTCACTGACTCGGTAAATCCCATAACTTTATAATTGCTGGTATGAGCCACTAAAATTGCACCCGTAATGGGAGTGATTTCATTTTCATAATCCTGCAAATGGGTTTTATTGGTGGTTCCCACCTCTATCATTTTGCATCCAGATTTTTTGATCACTTCAGGTATGCGGAATGAGCCCCCAATTTCCACCTGTTCACCCCGGCTGATGATCACTTCCTTACCCTCTGCCAAAGCATTCAGCATAAGCAGGACTGCCGCCGCATTGTTATTCACCACCAGGGCTGCTTCTGAGCCACAGAGAGCATTGATTAGAGATTCCACATGCCCCATCCGTTCACCCCGTTTCCCTGAAGGTAAATCCAGTTCTAAATTGGAATAAGGTACCACATTTTTCAGGGCATCCTGCACCAGTTCTATAGAAAGTGGTGATCGTCCTAAGCCGGTGTGGAGAATAATCCCCGTGCCATTGATGACCTGCTCTAAACTTTGAGAAGAGACATTTCCCAAGGCCCTTTCCACCTTTCTAATGGTGTAATCTGAAATATCTTTCATGGGGTGGGAATTTTGAATCTCCCGACGGACATCATCCAAGACAAATCGAATTGTTTTGAGATAGAGAGAATATGGGGCTGAAGTTATTTCATTTTGAAAATGAGTGAGAATATCATCAACAGAAGGAATTTCCCGCAGAGCCGCCCGGACCTGATCTGAATTACTCAACCATTTACCCCTTTCCTAATATATAATGGATTACTTTCCATTTTTACATTCATCAATGACATCCAGTAATTTATTAACAAGAACATCTGATTGGAATCCATTAAGGATTGTGATAACAAATATAGGAAATTCATCATCAGGAAGTACATCTTCGAACTCATCAAATATATCAGTTTCATCCAAGATGGTATCCACGTCCTTCCCGGCTTTCTGCTCATTTTCAATGAACTCCTGAAGCCGGAAGATATGCTCTTTCAATTCCTCCCGACTCATGGCTAGAAGAGGTTTATTCTTCATGCAAGCACAGCAGCTTCATCTACTTTGTCTAACTGGTCATCCCCCAGATATTTTTTAGCATATTTTTTGTAGACACCTTCTTTCACAAATATCTCAAAAAGATCCTGATCTATCTCATAATCATTTTTCATAAAACCCATTATCCGCATAGCCTGGGATAGTTTTTTACCATCCTTGTAGGGGCGGTCTGCTGCAGTGAGGGCTTCATAAATATCAGCAATAGCCATCATTTTTGCCTGAACACTCATTTCCTCATCCTTCAATCCCTTCGGATACCCCGTACCATCCAGCTTTTCATGATGACCTCCGGCAAATTCTGGTACATTGCGCAGTTTTTTTGGATAGGGGAGTTTTTCCAGCATATCAATGGTGATGACAATATGGTCATTGATAATTTCCCTCTCTTCCGGCAACAAAGTTCCTTTAGGAATTTGCAAATTACGCACATCTTTTTCATCAAATAAATTTATTTCTTCACCTTCTAATTTCCATTTATAATTACCTATATTTGAAACTCTCTGCTGATCTTCTTCTTCCATAAATTCACCACCCCGATTGGTTTTTTGGATGAATGTTTGATCTGAATTAAATTGGGTAATTTTATCATCAAATTCTGATACTAAACTCTTAATCTTTCCATTAGCCATACCTTTACCCATAAGTTCAATTTGCTTTTTCAGCATTGAAATTTCGGCATCACGCTTTAAGACTTCAAAGCGTGTATCCATTACCTCAATCCGATCGGTAATGGTTTCCAATTTCATACCCTTGTCTACAATATGGGGAGGCGTAGCTACTTTCCCGCAATCATGCAGCCATCCAGCAATATAAAGTTCATAACGTTCATCTTCATTCATTGAGAAATCTTTGTATTTACCTGTTTTAGTCTTTTCGACTGCATCTGCCAACAGCATTGTAATTTCAGGTACTCTTTCGCAATGCCCACCTGTATAAGGAGATTTTTTATCAATTGCAGTTGCAATAAGTTGAATAAATGACTCAAAAAGATTCTTCAGTTCAGCTACTAATCTTTTATTCGTGAGAGCCACGGCACCCTGTGATGCAAGAGACTCAACCTGATTCTGCATATGATCTGAAAAAGAAATAATCTCACCACTTTTGGGATCTTTTGCATTAATAAGCTGCATTACACCTACAATATCATTTTCATGGTTTTTCAAGGGAACTGAAAGCACTGATGTAGTTCGATAACCAGTATCCTTATCAAAATTCTTTGCGCCAGTAAAATCAAAACCCTTTTCCTTATAGGCATCTTTAATATTGACTATTTTACCCGTATTTGCAGAATATGTCACAATACTTGAATGATTTGGAGTTCCATCCTCATTAAAAAGCTGCATAGGAGGAATGGTAATTTCAACACCAGTGGTACCACCCTGGGAAGAATTCATGGAATCTGTAGCCATGATCTCAAATTTCATGGTTTTACTATCATCACTGATCATATATAAAGTTCGACCATCAGCATTGGTTATATTTTTTGCCTCATCCATGATGAGTTCAAAAATTACATTAATATCATCTTCAGTGGATAAAGCAAGACCTATCTCTTGCAGGCGTTTAACTCTATCTTCTAAAACAGCACATTTTTCTTTCAGGGTCATGACACAGCTCCAATTAAGTGTTTATAAAGTATATTTTCGTCGGAATAAACCTGTTAAATGTAATGTAATTACATAAGTTTTTTCAATAAAATTGCAAATAAAACTGCGGGAATTAAAAATATTGCCATACTGGGGAAAATATAATTAATAGATACCATTTCTCCTAAGTAGCCTCCAATGACTCCCGCCAAGGATCCCACTCCAAAACTTATTCCTGCTGAAAATCCATATATAACACCCCTTTGGTCACTGGGGGTAACATCTGCCAAAAGGCTATTGTTCACCGGTTGAAACATAAAATTTACAGCACCCAAAATTCCTGTGATGCCAACAAGGTACCAGCCCTGATAAAATGCCATCATAACTAAAAAAGGAATATTAAGCGCTACTACCCAAATGTATAGATTTTTTCGTTGAAAGCGCTCACCAAGGTGCCCACCGAGCAGTTGACCAAAAACTCCCAATAACAGAACAAATCCAGTTAACAATCCGCTGCCTACCACAGTACCCAGGCCAGTTTGTACGGATTCAGTAAAATAATATGGAAGAAAATTAAATAAACCATGGTGTGCAAGTCCCCATAAAGACGCCACCGTAAAAATGGTGAGATGAACTTTTGTAACCGTAAAATTAAGTTTGAATTCTTTTGGTCTGGGTGCTGACTCATGATGATATGCCAAGAGAAAAATTAATCCAAATAATGCTAAACTACCGGGAACGAGATAGGCAGTTCGCCACCCCATCCAACTTGCCATCCAGCCACCGTAAATGGGGCCTGCAGCCAAGCCCAAACTTCCAGCCACTCCATGATAGGACATATAACGGGAGACATTTGGTGAATGGCTTACCATTTTTAATCCTGCCGGATGATACAGCCCGGTTACCAACCCCAGAAATCCAAATCCAATAGCTGCCATTGTGAAAGTAGTTGAGAAATATAGCCATACTGAGGAAATCATCAGCCCAATGAAATAAGTGATGAGCACTGCTCTGGAACCAAATCTATCCGCTAAAATACCAGCAGGGAATCCTCCAAGACCCAGGAATAATATTTGAATAGTCATCAGCTTTCCTAAAGAAATGAGTGAAACAGAAAATTCGGTTTCTAATAATACCAAAATAGCTGGAAGGATCATCGTCATGGCATGTACCAGAAAATGCCCTATACTGGTAATTATGATATTTTTCTGAAAATTACTCATGTGAAAAGGGGACTAATTTAGCTCTTCATATGGTGTTTAATTCAAAGAATGTGATGATAATAAAAAGGAGTTCAATAATTGAACTCCTTTTTAAGCAATTTACATAATTTATTGGTTTTACTGAGGAAGTCCTGCTCCATGTTGCCCTCGTTGATTAAATAGCTGATCTTTCAATCTCTTTTTGAAGGCATGGTCAAACACCACATATTTTACAGTCTGCCCTGGAGTGAGAATATCCCCTATCTCGCTATGGTTATTTCGACGCAATTCTAAAATTTCGGACTGAATATCAAAATTGAATAAAATTAGAATTAGTTGTCTAAAAAAACAACCCCCTGTAAACAGGGGGTTGTCATACTACAAAAAAGGGGAATTCAGAACTCCTCTCTTTTATATGTGAGAGGTGTTACTGAGGGATTACATTAGTTGCACAGGGTCCTTTTTCACTTGAACCGGCAGTGTAATCAACAGATTGTCCATCTTTCAGGGTTTTAAAACCATCCATCTGGATCTCACTCATGTGAACAAATAAGTCTTTGCCACCATCTGATGGAGTTATAAATCCAAAACCTTTTGAATCATTAAACCACTTAACTGTTCCTTGTTTTACGTCACTCATGTTATTTCCTTTACTTGTTATTATTACTAATCTCTACACCTTTTGAAGAAATGCCTCTGATCTATCTTAGGGTATAAATAAAAACAGGTATTTTATCAATACCTGAGTTAATCTATATATTTCTTCACAGCATAGAGGGTGGAATATACACTATATTTGTATATACCATCAAAATTATTTATTTTAAGACTATTTACTAAATTATCACTTCCGTTGCCGGTAAGCTTCAACTTTTTGTTCCATCTCATCAATCAATTCAGAGGCTTTGATAGCGTCATACAATTGTTGATCCGCTTTTATTTGTGCCAGTAGTTTCGCTTGTGCAGCATTTTCATCAAACTCCACCAATACAAATGCTCGATAAATTCGGGTACCAGCACTATTTTCAACTTGAATTTCTTTTTCTTTTACCCTCACATTGTCCAGTTGATTTGAAATAACATTTTCCTGGGTAGTGGAAAATTGATCCAATAATTTAGAATCCGACCCCATTCCTGTTTCTTCCTGCACGCGCTTGGTATATCCATTCCATTCAGATTTAATCATTTGAGATAAATTAGATACAGCTGCCACTCGGGCTTTATCCACGGCTAATTGCATGGATTGACTAGTTGCTTCTGCAGCTGAATATTGATACCCATCTTTAATCGGTGTATTCATATACCAATCCGGAAGGTTTTTCACTGTTTTCCGTGAGGCCTCTGGTGAAAGGTCGGGACCTGATTTGGAACCACAACCAATAATGAACAGACTAAAAGTTAATAGGGTAAATAAAAAATAATTTCTCATGATTGCTCCTTTAATAAATTGGTATTTGCTGGGTATAAGTTAGTATTCTTTATTGTGAAATTGAAATCAATAAAGTGATCTTGCAACAAAAAAACGGACACATAGAGAAGTCATGCTGTTTGTTTGATTATTGATTGTTCATATTCTTCTGGCGATTTATAATCCAATGCTAAGTATTTTCTAAGCCGGTTGTAAAAAAACTTCTATATATTCAAAAAGACTTGTTTTAGCCTGTTTATGGTTCCGGTACGTTTCATGGTAAACCAGCTCTGCCATCAAGGTATGGAAAAAACTCTCTACTACCGCATTATCGTAACAGTTTCCTTTACCACTCATACTTGGAATAACATTAAATGTTTTTAGTAATTCACGATAATCCTCACATGTACCCTGGGCTCCTCTGTCTGAATGGAATATGAGCCCAGGTAAAGGCTGATAATTCTTTACTGCCTGGATAAATGCCAAAATGGTGAAATTATAAAAATGGGGATAGGGGTAATTTTAATTATTAACTTTTAATTTTTCATTTAAGTAGGCTCTGGCCAACTCATAGCCTACCACTCCCACCGCCACGGATACATTCAAGCTTTGTTTTATGCCCCGCATAGGTAGTTCGACATGAATATCTGCCAAAGCCGATAATTCTTCAGATACACCGGTCACTTCATTGCCCACAATGAAACAGACAGGAAATTCCCAGTCCATTTCATACATCATTTGAGATTTTTTTGTCTGTTCAATAAGCACCAGGGATATTCCCTCACTTTTGATGGCTTTAGCTGCATCTATTGGATTTTCGAAATATTCCCAGGGGACGGCATCTTCTGATCCCAAAGCGGTTTTTCGTAAATCTTCCCGGGGTGGATGGGCAGTGTAGCCGCTGAGATAAATTTTATCTGCGCCAAAGCCGTCAGCAGAGCGAAAGATGGAACCCACATTATGCACAGAGCGTACATTTTCAACCAAAATGGAAATAGGCAGACGAGGTATAAATTTTACTTCATTTATGGTAGGACGATCCGCTTTAAGTTCATCATTACTGCGTTTTATCCGCTGCTTCATTATTGATCTTCAGGAATAAAAAGTCCAGTCTCAAATTGGGGATTAATTTCAATTTTATCTAATTCAACAAAAATTTCTGATTTGGATTTTAAATCTTTCACAAATATTTTAGAAAGGAAGGCAATACCTTCTATGGTTTGAACATCGGTGCATTCCACACTGCGATACAAGCGGCCCGATTTTGTATAAAATTCCACTTTATAAATAAGATAATCATCTGGATCAATCCATATTTTCTTGGATTTTTTCACTTTACCATTTTTTCCTTTTTTTACAGACTTAATGATATGGACTGAATGATCGCCAATTTTTTCAGAGGGAAGAATGCTATTTTCATTCTCAGCAATCTCCTTTTTTGTAAGTTTCAAATCTGCCAGGGTGAATTTCTTGGTGGACTTTTTATCAGAAATATCTTTTAATTTTCCTGTAATGGGCATGGTCATCCACCTTTTTGTTTTTCGCCCATCTTTAAATTGATGTTCCCAAATGGAAGATGGTTTCTTTCTCTTATCCTGGATAGGTTTTACCCGAGTCCTTTTCAAGATATCACCCTTTTCCGGCCATTGTATTGAAATTTGATAATTCTTAATCTTTTCCTTTTTACCCGTTTCCTTAATATTTACGGAAAATTGATGATTAACACTATCCAGACGATGAAGTGTGCTGAAAAGAATTTCCTCAACAGAAAGGTCTTCCCCAAATACAAAAGAAATACTGGCTATATAAATAAATAAAGTTATGATTTTCATGGGGGAAATTTTACAAGGCTCTGGCTTTAGTAAAAAAGGGATTACCTATGAGTTATTACAATTGTTTTCAAATCACACTAAAATAAATCTAATTTTAAACTAATGAATTCAGTTGTTATTCTGGCCAATGGGGATTTTCCAAAGCACCCAACGCCCCTCCGTATATTGAAAGAAGCCACAACTATTATCTGCTGTGATGGTGCAGTGAATAATATTGAAGAATATGGATTAATACCAACACATATAATTGGAGACATGGACTCCATTTCAAATGAATTAAAAATTAAATATGAGGATAGGCTTATCCATAAAGCAAACCAAAATGAAAATGACCTGCGGAAAACATTGAAATGGGTAGAAGAAAATGGAGCAAAAAAGGCCTCTATTCTGGGCGCCACCGGAAAACGGGATGACCACAGCTTGGCAAATATATTTACTCTGTTAGAATTTCCTTCCAATTTAGAATTGTCCATTTTTACAGATTATGGAAAATTTTCCGTGGTAAAAGGTGAGCAGAAATTTGCTAGTTTTAATGGTGAGCAAGTATCACTTTTTTCGCTAGATCATACTATTGAAATAACAACAACACACTTAAAGTATAACTTTAATAGTAAAAAGTTAACTAATTTATATTGCGGATCATTAAATGAATCAATAAATGATGTATTTACATTATCCATTTCCCATGGAAAGATTTTAGTGTATCAGGTTTATAATTAATTATGGCGAGTTATTTAGAGCTAATTAATCCGGCTAATGGTGAAAAGTTCAGGGAGCTCCCCTACCATAATTGGGAGGAAGCCAAAGCCCTATTGCTTCAAGCTGGTAATACCCAGAAACAATGGAGGCATACTGAAATTTCAGGGCGTATCCAATTGGTGAAGGCTGCTATGGATTACTTCCGGGATAATCAGAAAAATATTGCCGAAGACATCACCCGGCAGATGGGAAAGCCCATATCCCAATCTTTAAATGAAGTTATGGGAATGATTCACCGGGCAGAAGTCTGCTGTGATTTAGCTGAGGATGCCTTGAAGGATATCACACTTCCAAAAGCTAATGGATTAAGGCGTTTCATAAAGAGAGAACCCCTAGGGGTCGTATTGGATATTGCCGCCTGGAACTATCCCCTGCTCATTGCTGTAAATGTGATAGCACCAGCAGTCCTTGCAGGTAATACCGTTGCCATCAAGCACAGCTCTCTTACCCCCCTCTGTGGAAAAGCATTCGAGGATGCCTTCAAATTTGCCGGCGCTCCAGATGGACTGGTAACCTCTCTCATTATGGACCATCAAACCACCGAACAAGTAATTCAATCTGGGCTGATTCAGCATTTGGCATTTACCGGCTCGGTAGCTGGAGGACGGCGGGTTAAAGCATCAGCTGGCAGTCAATTCATTGAAACGGGGCTGGAGTTGGGCGGTAAGGACCCTGCCTACATTAGGGAGGATGCCGATTTGGATTTGACAATCTCTAACGTTATGGATGGTGTCTTTTACAATGCGGGGCAGTCCTGCTGTGCCGTAGAGCGGATTTATGTCCATGAGTCGCTGTTTGATGAGTTTGTAGCAGGGGCAATAGAATGCATGAACAATTTGAAAATTGGTGACCCTAACAATGAATCGACGGATATGGGTTCCCTCGCCCAATATTCGGGATTGGAAACCATACAAAAACAACTCGCTGAGGCAGAAGAAAAAGGAGCCGTTATTACGCGCCATCCCGGACCTTTTCCAGATGGTGAAAATTATCTGCTTCCGGCGATTCTCACCAAAGTGAACCACAATATGGAAATCATGATGGAAGAAACATTCGGACCTATTGTGGGTATTATGCCAGTAAAATCTGACCTAGAAGCTATTGAGCTGATGAATGATAGTCCTTATGGGTTAACCGCCTCTGTCTGGACTAGAGACACAGAAAAAGCCCTTGAAATCGGCAATCAAATTGAAACGGGAACCTTTTATATGAATCGCTGTGATGTCTTAGATCCTGCCCTGCCCTGGGTGGGTGTAAAAGACAGCGGAAAGGGCTGTACACTTTCAGTATTAGGGCTTCAGCAGTTGACACGGCCTAAATCGTTTAATTTAAAAATTGACCGATGACTGATGACTAAAAACCATTCACGGAGTAAAAATGCACCCTATTTTAGATAAACTTAAAAAAGACGGAATCACCAAAATAAAATTAGGCATCTTTGATGTGGATGGAGTATTCCGGGGAAAATACATCAATATGAAGAAGTTTACTTCTGCAATAGACAAAGACTTTGGATTCTGTAATGTAGTATTTGGCTGGGATCTGACCGATAAGCTTTACGACAAGCCCACCGTCACAGGATGGCATACCGGCTACCCCGATGCCCCTGCTGTCATTGACGTTAATTCATACCGAAAAATCCCCTGGGAACCTAACACAGCATTATTTATTGCCGACTTTCAAAATCCGGATGGAAGTCCCTATCCTGCGTGTCCTCGGCAACTTTGTAAAACCATTCTACAAAAAGCAGAGAACTTGGGTTTTAAAGTAAAATCTGCCTTTGAGTATGAATTCTTTCTCTTTGATGAAACACCACATTCTGTTCGGGAAAAAAAATATGAAAACCTCACCCATTTTACACCGGGAATGTTGGGCTACTCAATCTTAAGAAACTCCGTTCACAGTGAACTTTACCACGATTTTATCGACACCTGCCGAGAAATGGACTTTGAACTGGAGGGCATCCACACTGAAACAGGTCCAGGGGTTTTAGAGGCCTGCATTGCTGTTGACAGCGGATTGGCAGCTGCAGACAAGGCTGCCCTGTTCAAGACTTTTGCCAAGGTGCTGGCGCAGCGTTGGGAGCTTATGGCAACCTTTATGGCGAAATGGTCTCCGGACTTTCCCGGACAGAGCGGACATCTGCACCAGTCCCTGTGGAATAAGGACGGCAGTTCTGCCTTTTATGATGAGAGCAGGGAGCATAAAATGAGCGCTGTATTTCGTCATTATTTAGCGGGGCAAATTCAATTACTACCGGAAGTACTGCCCATGATTGCCCCCACTATCAATTCATATACCCGCATGATTAAAGGGTTCTGGGCACCTACCCATAGTAATTGGGGAATAGATAACCGTACCTGTGCTATTCGGGTCATACCCGGATCTCCTAAAAGTCACCGCCTGGAATATCGCATTGCTGCTGCTGATGGAAATCCCTATCTGGCGCTGGCAGCCTCAATTGCCTGCGGTTTATACGGTATCGAAAATAAACTGGAATTACCCCCAATGGTTGAAGGTAATGCTTATGATCTGGACACATCCCCTCAAAATGTAGAACTGCCCAATTCACTGGAGAAATCAATAAATGTGTTCTCTAAAAGCAAAATCATGCGTGAATTATTTGGGGATGCCTGGGTGGATCACTTCACCCTTACACGGGAATGGGAAGCTAAATGTTACAATGAGCAGAAGAAAGAGAATCCCGACTGGTTTTGGATGCGGGATCGGTATTTTGAGATTATTTAAAAAGGTTTTTACTGATGATTCAATATAATTTCCCTACGGTATTATTCTATGGTGCAGATGCTCTTAAAGATCTAGCACCTGCCATTCAGAAACGAGGTTTAAAGAGTCTTCTACTTGTGACTGATCCCGGCTTGGTACAAATCGGATTGGCAGATTCAGCAAAAAGCACACTCACTTCTTCTGGACTGAATATCGAGATATTTGACAATGTGCATCCAAATCCCATTGAGGAGGATGTCACCGCCGGAGTAGAAATATACCAGTCTAACGGATTTGATGGGATCATTGCCCTGGGCGGCGGCAGCGCCATGGATGTGGCCAAGACAATCCGGTTCATGGCTGTGCATGAAGCTCCACTTGCCCAATATGACGATGCACTTGGTGGTGATCAGAAAATTATCAATCCTCTGCCCCCTTTGTATGCCATCCCAACTACTGCAGGCACAGGCAGCGAAGTGGGTCGCTCATCCGTCATCACCCTGCCGGAGACCGGTAAAAAAACAATTTTCTTTCACCCTGACCTTATGCCTGATATTGCGGTTCTGGACCCTACTCTAACAACAGGACTGCCCCCTCATATCACAGCCGCCACAGGTATGGATGCCTTTACCCACTGCCTGGAAGCCTACCTGGTGGACAGTTTTCACCCCATGGCAGATGCACTTGCTGTTGAGGGGATGAAAATGATTGTAGCAAACCTGCCTAAAGTTTTGGATGAACCAGACAATCTGGATGCCAGGGGACAAATGCTTTTAGCAGCTTCCATTGGAGCAACCGCTTTTCAGAAAGGGTTGGGAATGATTCATTCCATGGCACACCCACTTTCTGCAGAATACAATATCCATCATGGTTTAGCAAATGCATTGCTTATTAAATTTGCCCTGGAATTTACCATTGAAAAAGCCATCATTGCGCAGAACCAGGAATTGCTAAATAAACTTGAAAAAATTGGCGGTATTATATCAAATAATACTTTAAGTGATATAAGATTAATACCAAAATTATTAGGTACTTTTATAAATAGAATAGGAATTATTCTGGGTTTGAATGAGCAGGGGATTCAAATAGAGCAGACCTCCGTATTAGCAACCCTGGCCTTTGAGGATAGCTGCCATGCTACTCATCCATTCCCGGTTTCAATAGAAGATTTTAAAGCGGTTTATAACCGCGCATTATAAGGAGCTTTAATGATACTAGATTATATTTCACCTTATCTGCCGCATAACCAATTATTGAGTTCACTTACAATTCTGGTGATCCTGGCAGTTGTCAGTCTATTGGCCTTCTGGGTCACCCAGAGATTAATTTTAAATTTGCTTACCAAAATGCTTCGAAAAACCAGCACCCAACTGGATGATATACTGATAAACCAAAATGTTTTCAAACGGCTCACCTATATAGTTCCATCCCTTATATTTTTTAACTTTGCCTATGCCATACCTCAATTTACAAATATGATTCAGCGCACCTCCTTAACTCTGATGGCAATTGCAGGGCTTTTGGTAATTAATTCCTTAATAAATGCTCTAAGAGAAATCTACAAGGAAACGAAATATCATGATCGCCTGGATATTACCAGTTATCTGCAAATTACCAAGCTCATCATCAATATACTGGGCTCAGTGGTGATTGTAGGTATTATTATTGATAAGGACACGACCTTGCTGCTAAGCGGCCTGGGTGCCATGACAGCGGTTGTAATGCTTATTTTCAAGGATACCATTCTAGCCCTGGTAGCCAGCATACAGATCAGTTCCAATGACCTTTTTAAGGTGGGTGACTGGATCGAAGCGCCCCAATTCGGCGCAGATGGTGATGTGATAGATATTGGCCTGCATGCAGTAAAAATTCAGAACTGGGATAAAACAATTTCCGTTATTCCAACCCATAAACTGATTGATTCGGAATTTAGAAATTGGCGGGGTATGTCCGAAAGTGGCGGCCGGCGCATTAAACGCTCTCTTTTTATCGATATGAACACCATCCGGCTTTGTAATGATGAAATGCTGCAGAAGTTTAAACGATTTGAAGTCCTTGGTGAATATATTGACCGCAAGCAGAAAGAAGTTACTGACTATAACCAGGCCAAAAATATTGATAACTCTGAACTCATTAACGGCCGCAGCCTAACAAATGTGGGGACATTCAGGGCTTATATTGAAGCCTACTTACACAATAATAGTAATATCCATCCAGACCTTACCTTTCTCATCCGCCAGCTGGAGCCTACTTCAACAGGATTGCCCATTCAGATTTATGTATTCACCAATGATACTGACTGGATACGATATGAGGGCATTCAGGCGGATATTTTCGACCACCTCCTGGCAGTAGTTCCTGAATTTGGACTTAAGATTTTCCAGAACCCCACTGGTGAAGATTTTGGAAAGCTTAAATCAAAATAAAGATATGTACTTGGTTCTGGGTTTTTGACTCTTGTAGCTTGAAGCTAAAGGCTCATAGACAGGAGCTGCCTATTAGATCTAATACAGCATTAAATATATCACTACACCTGTAACCGATACATAGAGCCAAATAGGATAGGTAATTCGGGCAATCTTTTTATGTTTGGCTATCTGCATATTCCAGCCGCGAAACAAGGTTATTAACGCCAAAGGAATAATAATCATTGCTAAAACAATATGGGTGAGCAGAATAAAATAGTAGATACTGCTAAAATCGCCAACATACATTTTAGGTCCGGCTTTAAACCAATGGTAGATCACATAAGACACCAGGAAAAGTACCGAGACGCCAAAGGCCGTGAGCATGGTCTTTTTATGGCGCTGAATCTGCTTTCTTTTAATAAACCACAGCCCTGCCAAAAGCAGAACCGTGCAGGTGCTGTTTAAAAGGGCATTTAAATGGGGTAATGCGGAAACATCCAGCATCCCCTCCATTCCATCCGGGCGGGGACCCAGAATAAGAAATGCCACTGCCAGGGTAATTACAATAGAGACAATATAAATAATCCTCAGCCAGAATTTTTCTCCAGATACAATATTATCTGTCAATGGAGGATCCTTTCTATTAAAATGATAATGAGCAGGAGGGGCAAATATATAATAGAAGCCAACATGAGCCTTCTTGCATTCTTTTTATTAGATTCCATTATCACTTTCAAGGCCACCATAAAAAAGGCAACCCCCAGCAGGGCCGCTCCAACGGCATACACTATTCCTCCAACCTTTAAAATATACAATCCAAGGCTGGTGATAAGCAGCGCCACAGTGAAAAATAATATTACGTAACTGGTTCGTTTTGATTCGGGATATATAGATGGGAGCATTTTAAATCCACCTTTTTCATAATCGGCAGCATAAATGATAGCAATGGCCAGAAAATGAGGCATCTGCCAACAGAACAAAATTCCAAACAATATCCAGGCAGGTGGTGCCAAAGAACCTGTGGCGGCAACCCATCCTCCAACTGGTGGCAGGGCACCGGGAATTGAGCCAATGATGGTATTCCATGTGGTTATTCGTTTACTGGGGGTATAAATAAGAATGTAAAGCAAAATAGTGGCTACGGATATCCAGGCAGTTAGGGGGTTGATTAAATAATAGAGTAAAACACATCCTCCAAAAGAGAGAAAAGCACCAAATATCAAGGCATTCATGGGACTAATTTTTCCAATTACAATAGGGCGATTTTTTGTGCGTGTCATTTTTGCATCGTGCCGTCTTTCAATGACCTGATTCAATACTGCAGCTCCGGCAGAGGTTGCCCATGTACCTAAAATAAGATATAATAATATGAGCCAACTGTCAACTGTTGCCATGTGGTTACCAAGGCTTCTGAGTCCCAGATAATATCCCAAATATGCAGTAACCAGCACCAGCATAGTGATGCGGGGTTTGGTCATTTCAAAATATGCTGAAATAGTAGTTTTCAATAGAATGAATCAAAAAAGGAGTAATCTGACTTGAAATTACTCCCCTAAAATTATAAATGGAATCCCCTGCGAATTAAGCTGTATTTTCTTACTTTAAAGCTTTTATGTAGGCTATGATATTTGCAATATCTTCCTCATTTAATACTGGTTTATAGGATGGCATAATTGGCGGAAACCCTTCTGCTATCAATTTACGGGGAGCAATAATTGATTCCCGGATATATTGCTCATCGATTACCACCACGCTCCCATCCGTATGGCGAATTTCTTTCCCAAATTGACCGTTGAGCGTTGGACCTCTATTAAGTTTAGCATTAACAGAATGACAGGCATCACAGGCCATTCGAGTATAAATATCCAGCCCTTTTGCTTCCGGAGAGCCTGGGGTAAATTGTGCTGCATCAGGATTTTTTCCACAGCTAAATACCAGCATGAAGAAAAAGATCAATGAAAAATGAAAGTTGAAGTTAGAAGATATAATTTGGGGCAGAATAAATTGTGCTACTTTTTAATCTTATACACCTAAAATAAGGTTAACCAATTGAATCACATCCAGAACATTAATAATGCCATCTCCATTTAAATCCCCATTAGGATTGAATTCATCCGTACCAATAATAATATTAACCATAATGATTATATCTTGGATATTTACTAAAGAATCCTCATTCAGGTCTCCCAGAATATTATCTTCAGCAGGACAAACAAGATCATACATAAAATCTCTGGTGAATTCCACAGTAATATCCATAGCGGCATTTGAGTCTATAAAAGGCACATGATCCTCTCCTACAAAGGTATAGAGGGCACTAATGTTTCCCAATGCCAGCATGGTCTCATTGATAACATAGCTTCCGTACACCTGCATATTGAGGCCAAAGAGGGTGATGAGGCCGTCACCATAAGGAACGATAGTATCCTGATCTCCATGCACACTTACTACGGGGATATCTCCCTCAACAATCCAGTTATAGTCACCCACAGCTCCACAGAGGTTGATAATAGCATGGAATTCACTGGAATATCCTTCATTACCACTAGTGCCTTCCAGTCCTCCATTTTCTTCCATAAAATCCACAAGGAAATCAGGTATTTCGCTATCCTGATCCATATAAGCTGCGTTCACTGCCACAATTCCACCAGCTGAAACACCACCAGCATAAATTCGATCAACATCAACGCGATAATTATTATTCATTTCAGCATCCATCCTAAACCAGCGGATTGCAGCCTTTAAATCATGAATGCCCTTTGCAACTGCTTTATAGCCCGTGACTTCATTGGGAAACCAAATAAGGTCTCCGGTTAGGCGATAATCTATGGCGGAGGCTACATAACCCATTTTGGCATAGCGTGTACAAAGTTCCACTATATCCGCATTGGTTTTGGATCCAGCTACAAATGAACCTCCAAATAGAAAAAATACCAGGGGTCTATTTTCTACTTCATCACCAGCTGGTTCATAAATATCCAAATAGAGATCCTGCCATTGATTTTGACCCCATACATTGGGATTATAATTTCCACCATAGAGAATATTACTGGTGACATTTACCTGGCTGAATATTTCATCAGTATAGCGAATTCCATCGCATTCTGATTGCCCGGTCAATAATGCGGTATTGAGGATAATTAATATTAATTTGTTCTTCATATCGAATTTTAAAATTAAATTGAGTATTTAAGTTACCCATTTTTATTATTCTTTGAAATAATATTTTTGTTACAATTTGTGAAAGCAAAACAGGTGAGCATTGCTTTGTAATTCTTGTTTTAATTTTTAAATATGAGGTAATTTTCACATAGATTTTTTCCACTATTAATGCTCGGGTGGCGGAATTGGTAGACGCGCATGGTTCAGGTCCATGTGTTCGCAAGAACGTGCTGGTTCAATTCCAGTCCCGAGTACAAGGTTTTAAAATAAGGGCTGCTGGATTCTTGAGGCTGCCGGAAAGCCTCCAGTCCCGAGTACAAGGTTTTAAAATAAATTCTTGAGGTTAATACAACTTCTGGTAGGAAAAACTTCCGGGGTTGCATTCCCATTTCTGGAATACATTATCAATTTCACTCTGCTTGACTTTTCGAGGATCGTAATTCATCATCAATGTTTTTGTCATGAGTGAAGTTTCACAAATTTTAACCCCGCCCAGGCTTTTGAATTCTATCTCCAAATTCTTTTGTAATTCAGAGGAATTAAGCTCAGGAATTGTCACAACCAATTGTATTAATTCTGCAGAGGTATTATTTTGGACAGCAAATGCGGCAAAGAGGATAGAAATAATAAATAGTGAAAATAGCTGTTTCATGTATTGAAGGATAATTTCTACAGCCAATATTAAGAACCAATAACAAAATATTGCAAGGTTTACTTAAAGTAATTTATGAAGTGATTAAATTAACTTACTTAAAATACATGCCTTGCAACTATATATAGTGGTTTATATAAGATCATCCACAATATATAGGGGTGTCGGTAAGTGAATAATTATGTCTCCGCAGCTTCCATGCCTGCTTTTTCATCCACGGAGCGTAGCAGAAGTGATCCAATCACCAAAAATACAAGAACCACTGCTATACCGTAGCGCTGGGAACCAAATGCCATGGTTAAATATCCCAGTAGAAATGGCCCGGCAAAGGCGGTGGCTTTTCCTGAAAATGCAAAGAATCCAAAGAATTCATTTTCCTTATGTTTTGGAATAAAGCGCGCCATGAGTGAGCGGCTGGCAGACTGGTTTGGTCCGGAGAATATTCCAATAAGAATACCTGCCAGCCAGAAAAAAGATTTCCCTGTTATTATAAATTCTCCAATAAAAGGAATGGAAAGCTCAAATAAATCCCGGTTAGGGCTGAAAACAGCAATCAGGGCTGCAACTATAAGACCAATATTACTGATTTGAATGGTGCGCTTTCCTCCAATAACATCATCAAGAAATCCCATAAGAAAAGCACCAATACCGGCTGTAATATTTAATATAATGGCAAATAAGAATATTTCCTGCATTGTGAACCCAAATGTACCGGCTGCATAAATACCGCCAAAGGCAAAAACTGTGATTAATCCGTCATTGTAAAATAGACGGGCAATGAGAAAGCGGGTCAAATCTTTATACTGCCGTATATTCTTGAATGTGTTTCTTAATTGGGCGATTGAATCTTTTACCACCATTCCCTTTTTAGAAATATTAACACGTCCTTGTCTGACAAAAATAAACGTAGGTATGCAGAAAACAGCAAACCAGATTGCAACCATAATGTTTGTTGCTCTGATATGTTCGTAAGTTTCCTTGCTCAAATTAAAAAGCGGTACCTCTGGATTGATAAATAATACCAATCCAAGTATTAGGGCAATAAGACCACCCACATAACCAAATGACCAGCCATATCCCGACACCCTGCCAATTTTTTCTTTCGGTGCAATATCAGGCAGGAAGGCATTGCAGAATACACCTCCCATTTCAAAACCTACATTTCCAATAATAAAAGCAATTAGGGCAAAGACCACCTGCCCAGGCAGAGGGAAATAAAGCAGAAATGACCCCAGGATACAGATCATTGTCCAGAATATTAAATACAATTTTCGGTAGCCGCCCCTGTCTGCAACTGCCCCCATTATGGGTGAAAGAATGGCAACCAATATAGCAGTTATGGTAATCCCCCGGGACCAGAGCATAGTGCCCACAATTTCGTTTTCTGCAATGACCTGAGTAAAAAAAGTTCCATAAATGAAAGTTACCACCAAAGTGGTGAATGGCTGGTTGGCAAAATCATACATTGACCAGGAAAAGATAGTGCGTTTACGGTAGGGTTGATTCAAGGTAGAATAATGCTAAGAGTTCTAATATGAAAGTTTATCAGGCATGGACAAATAATTCCTTCAATGTTACGGTAATTTTTTCAATTGTTGCATCCAGAATACTTTTAGTGTGGGCCAGTGAAATAAATCCGGTTTCATATTGACTGGGTGCAATAAATACACCTTTATTCAACAGCCCGTGGAAGAAACTATTAAAGGCTTCAAAATCACAATTGGCTACATCCTTTGTATTTAGTATTGGCCCATTATGAAAATATAATGAAAACATACTTCCCACTCTTTCCTGCCATAATGGATACTCATTCTCATCAATTATCTTTTGCACCCCGATTGACAAATATTGAGAATTTTCTTCCAAAATATTATAAGATTCTCCAGTGAGCAACTTTAATGTTTCAATTCCGGCAGTGACAGCAATGGGATTTCCGCTTAATGTTCCTGCCTGGTAAACGGGACCGCTGGGAGCAACCTGTTCCATCAGTTCTTTCTTGCCCCCATAAGCGCCAATGGGCAATCCACCACCAATGACCTTTCCAAAGGTGAATAAATCCGGGATGACATTATATAGCTCAGCAGCACCTCCCCTGGCTATACGGAAACCGGTCATGACCTCATCAAAAATAAGGAGTGTTCCTTCCCTCTTGCATAGGTTTTTTA